>CAMWKX010000001.1 GCA_947174955.1 uncultured Clostridia bacterium
CCGACCTGTCCATAAACGCGCCGGGGTCGCCCTCGTCGGCGTTACAGCAGACGTACTTGACGTCGCTTACCGAAGCCTTGGTGAACATCCACTTGCGTCCCGTGGGGAATCCCGCGCCGCCGCGTCCGCGAAGTCCCGAATTGAGGACGGTTTCGATAACCTGGTCGGGAGTCATTTCGAACAGCGCCTTCTTCAAAGCCTGATAGTCGCCCGCCGCAAGCGCCTCGTCGATATCCTCCGCCGCGATAACGCCGCAGTTACGGAGAGCTATACGCATCTGGTGCTTGTAGAAGGGGATTTCCGCAAAGGGAATAACGCTGCCATCCTCGTGAACGGTGGGCGCGTATAAAAGTTCCTTTACGATATTGCCGCCCTTAACGAGGTGCTTTTCGGCAACCGTCTTAGCGTGCTCGGGGGTCATCTGCGAATAGAACGCACCCTCGGGATAAACTATCATAATGGGACCTAAGGCGCACAGACCGAAGCAGCCCGTCTTGACGATTAATACGTCGTCGATGCCCAGCTCTTTAAAGCTTGCTTCGAGCTGTTCGATAACCTTTAACGAGCTTGACGAAGTACAGCCCGTACCGCCGCAAACCAAGACCTGCTTGCGATAGCCCGTGTTTACGGAAAGAGCTTCCGCCTGCTCTCTTATAATTCTTCTTACCTTAATGAGGTCGGCTTTTTTAGCCGCTCTGTTTTCAAGTTCTTGTACAGTCATTTGTCTACCCCCTTATTCCTCGACGTACTTTTTGAGTATTCCGGGAACGTCCTTTTCGGTGAGTCTGCCGTAAACGTCGTCGTCGACAATCATTACGGGCGCGAGACCGCACGCTCCTACGCAACGACAGCTGTCAATCGAGAACATACCGTCGGGAGTACATTCGCCGCAGGAAATTCTCAGTTCCCTTTCAACTGCGGCTAAAATCTTGTCGCTGCCCTTTACGTAGCACGCCGTGCCGAGGCAGACGGATACGCGGTGCTTGCCCTTGGGCTGCAGCGAGAACTGCGTGTAGAAGGTGGCAACGCCGTAAACTTCCGAAAGAGGAATATTCAGCTCTTCGGCGATTATGGTCTGCACTTCCGCGGGCAGATATCCGTAAATATTCTGCGCCTCGTGAAGAATGGGCATAAGACAGCCGCGTTCCGAGCGGTGCTTTGCGATTACTTCACGCAGAGCCTTTTCCTGCTCGTTCGTACCGTTAAAACTGTTTTGTGACATACAAACACTCCTATATTAAATACTTACTCGTTGATTTTATCACACTATTATAATAAAAAGCAAGAAGTTTGACCGAAATTGTCGGTTATTGGCAAAACTTTTCTTAATTGTTAATAGCTCTCGAATTGACTGTTGTACAGCTTGTAATAGTAGCCTTGTCTTTCCATAAGCTCGGCGTGCGTTCCCTGCTCGGTTACGTTGCCGCCGTCCATAACCAGAATTTTGTCGGCGTTCTTTATGGTCGACAGTCTGTGCGCTATGACAAAGCACGTCCTGCCCTTCATAAGCTCGGTCATAGCACGCTGAATTATCTGCTCGGTGCGGGTGTCGACGTTGCTCGTCGCCTCGTCCAGAATGAGCATAGGCGACGGCGAAAGCATTGCGCGCGCTATGGTCAAAAGCTGCTTTTGCCCCTTGGATATGTTGACGGCATTGTCCGAAAGATAGGTGTCGTAGCCCTGCGGCAGACGCGTTATAAACGAGTGTATCCGCGCTTTTTTGCACACCTCTTCCACCCTTTCGCGAGTTGCGTTTTCCGCGCCGTAGGCTATGTTTTCGTACACCGTGCCCGCAAACAGCCAGGTGTCCTGCAACACCATAGTGAACGCGCCGCGAAGCGACGAACGCGTAACCTCCGTTATATCCTGCCCGTCTATCTTTATCGTGCCCTTATCCGCGTCGTAAAAGCGCATTAAAAGGTTGATAACCGTCGTCTTGCCCGCGCCCGTTCTGCCGACGATTGCAATGACGTTGCCGCTGTCCGCTTCGAGCGAAAAGTTTTTAAGCACGGTCTTCCCCGGCACGTACCCGAAATCCACGCCGTCTATTTCCACGTCGCCCTTTACGTTTTTCAGCTCCTTTGCGCCCTCTTCGTTTAAGTTTTCCTCTTCCGTGGCAAGCACCTTGAACACGCGCTCCGCCGCCGCTATCGACGACTGGAATTCGCCTATTACGTTTGCGATTTCGTTGATGGGTCCCGTAAACTTGCGCGAGTACAGCACGAACGACGAAATCTGCTCTATGCCCACTCCGCCCCAGCCGAACGCGAACATCAGCGCGCCTATTACGCTTATAAGCGTAAGCGATAAGTTGTTTACGAACCCCGTGCAGGGACCCGAAACCGTACCGTAATATTCGCTCGTCGTGTACGCCTCCGTCGCCTCGTCGTTCTTTTCCGCAAAGCGCGAAATTATTTCCTCCTCGCGGTTGTACGCCTTGGTGGTCTTCTGCCCCGCGAGCACCTCTTCGGCAAAGCCGTTCAGCTCCCCGAGCTTGCGCGAACGCCGCCTGTACAGCGGTTGAACCTTCTTTGCTATCACCTTGGTAAGTATCACCGACAGCGGTATAGTGACGGCAAAAACGATGACGAGCGGAGCGGCGATTATCAGCATCATTACGAGCGAGCCTATAATCTGTACCGCGCTCTTTAAAACGAGCATAACGTCCTCGGCAAGCGAGGTACCTACGGTGTCGACGTCGTACGAAAGAACCGAAATGACGTCGCCCGCCTGACGGGAATCGAAGTACCCGACGGGCAGTCTTACCAGGCGGTTAAACAAATCGCTCCGCATCTTTTTTGTCATTCTGCGGGCAACCAATGACATACCTATCGTCGTTAGATAGCTCAGAATTTCCGACGCGATATATACGATGGCAAGCAAAATGCAGTAGTAGATAATCGCGTTCATATCCGTAGTGCCGTCCGTCTTTATCTGACCTATCGCCTTGCCGCAGACGTAGGGACCCAGAAGGGACATACCGACTGCGAGCACGTTGCCCAGAAATACTATGATAAACAACGGTATATACGGCTTCAAATAGATTAACAGCTGTTTTACGGTGTGCCTGACGTCCACCTTTTTTACGGCTTGACTGCGTCTGTCGTTGACGTTCATACGGGGCTCTTTCATAGGTCGCCTCCCGTCTGCACGAGGCAGATTTGCCCGTACTCTTCGCAGGTTTCTTTAAGCTCCTCGTGCGTGCCCGCTCCGACTATTTTTCCGTCGCTCAGAACGAGTATCAGGTCGGCGTGTCTGACCGCGCTGACCCTCTGCGCGACGATTACCTTGGTACAGTCGGGATAGTTTTCCGAGAGCCGTTTTCGCAGCAGCGCGTCGGTGGCGTAGTCGAGCGCGGACGAGCTGTCGTCAAGTATCAGTATTTCCGGCTCGGCGGCAAGAGCGCGCGCAATTAAAAGCCTCTGCTTCTGCCCGCCCGAAAGGTTTGCCGCCTTCTGCGCGAGCGGATAGTCCAGCCCGCCGTCAAGCTCTTTTACAAATTCGTCGGCGCACGCGCAGTAAACCGCCTTGTTTATGCTCTCTTCGGGAAGGTTGCGGAAATAGTCCACGTTCGCGCGCACGGTATCGGCAATCAAAAAGTCGCTTTGGAAAGCTACGCCGAACAACGCGTGCAATTCGTCCGAAGCGTACGAGCGCACGTTCCTGCCGTTGACGAAAATATCGCCCTTATCCGCGTCGTAAAAGCGCATCAGAAGACTTATAAGCGTGGTCTTGCCGCTGCCCGTGCCGCCGATAATTCCCACGGTCCGTCCGCGGCGGACTTTAAAGCTTGCGTTTTCGATATTGTCCTCGTTGCCGTTGTACGAGAAGCAGACGTCCCTGAATTCAACCGCGTAGTCGGGGTTCCCGCTCCCGCACTCTTCCAAGGAAACGCTCTCGTCCGTTTCGAGCACGCGCGTAATTCTTCCCGCGGACGCCACGCCCTTGGAGAGCACGACGAAAATTTTCGAAATACCGAGCATTGCGTTGAGTATCAGAACGAAATAGGACAAAAACGCAAGCACCGTACCCGAGGGCGAACTTACCACCGCGCCGACCACTATTACGCCCACGAGTCCCAGATTTAAAATGAGCGTTACCACGGGGTTGGTAAGCGCGGCAAGCTTGTTTGCTCTGAATTCGTCGGCGGTAAGCCCGGCGTTGACCTCTTCGTATTTGCGCGCTTCGTATTCGGTTTTGGACAGCGCCTTGATAACGCGCACGCCCGTAATATTTTCCTGCATTGCGCGCACCGACTTGTCCGCGCTTCTCTGTACGCGGTAATACATAGGCACGCTCTTTGCGGTGATGACAAAAAGTACGAGAACGACCAGCGGTATGCACGCGAGAAGCACGAGAGCAAGCCGCCAGCTCAAAAGAAAAGTGAACACAAGACCGCCGACCAACAGTATCGGAGCGCGCACGCCCAGTCTTAACGTTCTCGCAACCGCCTGGTTGACGTAATAGGTGTCGCTCGTTAGGCGGGAAACGAGAGAGGGTAGAGTGAATTCGTCCACCTGTCCGCTCTTTAAATAGGTGATCTTTTTAAAAAGCGCATAGCGCAAATCGCGGGTCATATTGCCCGCCGCCTTAGCCGCAAGTCTGTTTGCGACTATGTTGCAGGTCACCGCGACTGCCGCCGCCGCGAGCATCACAAGCCCCGCATACACCATCGAAGTTATATTCTTCGTGGGCACGATTTCGTCTATTATGTAGTCGAGAACGAGCGGCAGCGAAAGCTCGGCCATAGTCGCGATAAACTTGAAAATAAGCCCCGCCGCCACCGTACCCGAATACGGTTTTAAGTATCTCAGCGTTCTGTTCATACGTCAATTTATATTTTAATACTACGCGAAAAATTTGTCAAATACTGTCGGGAACGGCTATTGCCCCCTTAATATGCCTTTGCGAAAGGAAAAACAGGCTCTCCGCGACGGCTATCGCGACGGCGTTTACCGAGCACGCGATTTTGTCGCAGACGGATAAAACGAGCATATTGTCGAGCGTAAATACGGGGGCAAGGCAGGCGGCGGCTATGCAAAAGAAAAGTGGCTCGCGTCTGATTTTATCCGCCGCGCGCGATATTGCGGGAAAAGCGAGCGAAGCGAGCGAGTGAACCGCCACTACGGTCAGAACGGCAAACAACGCCGCGCCAAAAATCCGCGCCCCCGCACCGCCCGAACAGAGTGCGAAAATTACCTGAGAAAACGCGTCTATTGCGCATAATACCCCGACCGTTCGGGAAAAAGTGACCGAAAACGGCAGAACGGACAGCGTTGCAAGCATACAACCGACAAAATTTGCTACGGTTATTTTGAGCGCGGCGGCAGCCGTGGACGAGCCTTTCGGCAGAGTTTTTGCGTAAGACGGCATAACTCCCGCCGCCAACGACAGCGCGAGTAGCGCCTGCCCGAGCGCGTCGAGCCAGATTTCCCCCGAAGCAAGGCGGGAAAAATCGAGCGTGGAGAACGCGCCGCCGCGCTTTAAACCGGCTATTGCAAGTCCGCAAAACAGCGCGAGCGAAAGGGTTACGGACAGCCTGCCCGACAGCGAAAGAGCCCCCGAAGAGCCTTTAAGCAGGACATATACCGCGGTCAATACTACAATAAGGGCAAAAACGAAGAGATAATTACCGCCGCCCTCCGCGTTTGAAAACAGGGCGAAAGACAGGCTTGCCGAGCCCAATTTTGCGGCAATGACCGCATAATATAGCGCAATCAACGCGGAATTTGCCGCCGCCGCGCGTAAAATCACCGCCCATATTTTAGACCCCTTTCCGTCCTCTTTTCTTCCGAAATACAGTTCGGCAACCAGCAGCGGATAGCAAACGGCGGCGAGAACGACCGCGTACGCAATAACGAACGCCGCGCCGTGCTTTAAGCACAGCGCGGGAAATCTGAATGCGTTGCCCAGACCCGTTGCCGCGCCGACAGCCGCAAATATACCGTTTTTGTTTTTAAATTTTTTAGCCGCCATAGTTTATTATACTATGACGGCTGAATTTATTTATGAATTAATTACCAGCTTAGCCGAACCCAACGCTCCCGCGAGGTTGCCCAGACTTGCCTTTACTATTTTTACGGGCGCGTATCCTTGCCCGCCGAAAACTTTTGCGTCCAGACGCTCCTGCAAGGGGACGATAAGTTTGTCGCCCTGCTCGGCTACGCCTCCGCCCAGGATAACGGCTTGCGGTCTGAAAATATTCGCAAGATTGATTATCCCGCACGCAAGGTCGTAGATATAAGCGTCCGCAACCTGTTTTGCCGCGGAGTCGCATTCCGCATAGTCGAACGCGGTTTTGCCAGTGACCTTTTCAAGCCCGCCGCAGTTCCACATTTGAGAAGACTTGTCCTCCTCCATCGCCTTGCGGGTTTCGCGGATAAGCGCGGTCGCCGACGAATACGCCTCGAAACAGCCCTTCCGTCCGCACGTGCACTTTTCGCCGCCGTGCTTTATTACCATATGCCCTATCTCGGCGCCTGCGTTTTTTCCGCCCGTAAAAATCTTTCCGCCGATAATAATTCCGCCACCCACTCCCGTGCCGAGAGTGATAAACACACTGTCGGAATAATCCTTGCCCGCGCCGAAAGCCGCCTCGCCGAGCGCCGCCGCATTGGCGTCGTTGGTTACGGCTACGCTCATTTTCAGAAGTTCGGACAGTTTATATTTAAGCGGAAAATTTTTCAGCCCCAGATTGCCCGCGAACAGCACCGTGCCGTCCTCCGCAATCATACCGGGGCAACCGACGCCCGCCGCGCAAGCCTTAACCTGCCCGCGGCTCTGCAAATCGGCGCACAGCGCGGCAATGTTTTTACACATATTTTCGCCGCCATCCGCCGCGCCCGTGGGCACGCTGCCGTCGCATAAAATTTTACCGCTCTCATCAACCAGCACGCCCTTAACGAACGTCCCGCCGATATCTATTCCCAGATAATACATAAATTATTTAGTTCCCGTAGAGCCGAATCCGCCCGCACCGCGAACCGTGTCCGACAGCTCGTCCGCTTCGATAAACTCGGCGGTTACGTAGGGTGCAACGACGAGTTGGGCTATCCTCTCGCCGACGGCAACCGTCTGCGCCGTTTCGCCGTGGTTGTGCAAGGCCACCTTGACCTCTCCGCGGTAGTCGCAGTCGACCACCCCCACCTTGTTCGCGGGGGCAAGATTGCGCTTTGACGCAAGCCCGCTGCGCGCGTAGATAAAGCCGCCGTAACCTACGGGAAGCTCGATGGCAATGCCCGTGGGAATCATAACCGTGGTGTGCGGAGCGACCGTAACTTCGCTTTCTATGCACGCGTATAAATCCGCACCCGCCGCATACTCGCTGCCGTACGTCGGCATTATTGCCTTTTCGTTTAACTTTTTAACGTTGATTTTCATATGTACCTCAAATAAATGTCGTATTATCCCACAAAACAACCTCGTCCGTTTTCAATGACTGCTGCACCAAAATCGTACGCTGGTTAGTCGACCCCTTAAAGCGCAGGTTCAAGTCCTTCAAGCTTTCGACGAACTTGCCGTCGACAAGCACGTCCAATGTCTTTAAAATTGCCATAACGTCGTCGGGATCGCCCTGCTTGCCCGTAAGTAAGTCGCGCTCGTAGTCGTAGCCCGTAAAGCACCAGAAGGATTTTTGCGGATAAATCTTGCGCAGTCTTTTCATAAACGGCACGAGCGCCTTGGCATTCTCCGGCTCGAACGGGTCGCCGCCGAGTAGCGTAAAGCCCTTTATATGAGCGGGCTTCATTGCCTCGATAATCTTATCCTCTACCTCTTTTGTGAACGGTTCGCCGTATTCAAAGTTCCACGTTTCAGGGTTGAAACAGTTTTTGCAGTGATTGCGGCAACCGGATACGTACAGGCTCACGCGCACGCCCGGTCCGTTTGATATATCGTTGTATTTAATCGTTGCGTAATTCATAAATTTCCCCTATTTGAAAACCGCCGCCGCGCGGCTGCGCGGCGGCGAATAACTCTGTTTTTTATAAGTGAAGTACTCTTGCCTTGATTTCCTTGGTCTTGCCGACGTTCCAGAAATTCTCTCCGAGGTAACCGCAGGTACGGCGCGTAACGTTCATCTTGCGCTGGTCCTTATTGTGGCAAATCGGGCACTCCCATTCATTGTCGTCGTTTATGATAATCTCGCCGTCGAAGCCGCAAACGTGGCAGTAGTCCGACTTGGTATTGAACTCGGCGTACTGAATGTTGTCGTAGATATACTGAACGACGTCCTCCATCGCGTCGAGGTTCTGGCGCATATTGGGTATCTCGATATACGAAATCGCGCCGCCCGAAGAAATCTTCTGGAACTGGCTCTCGAACGTGAACTTGGTGAACGCGTCGATTTTCTCGCGCACGTCAACGTGGTAGCTGTTGGTGTAGTAACCCTTGTCCGTAACGTCCTTAATCGTGCCGAAGCGCTCCTTGTCGATACGCGCGAAGCGGTAGCAAAGCGATTCTGCGGGCGTGCCGTAAAGACCGAAGCCCAGTCCCGTTTCCTTCTTCCATTTCTCGCAGTGAGCGCGTAGCGTATTCATAACTTTGAGCGCGAATTCCTGACCCTCGGGAGTGGTGTGAGAGCAGCCCTTTACAAGCTTTGTGACCTCGTAGAGCCCTATATATCCCAGAGATATCGTCGAATAGCCGTCCATCAGGTACTTGTCAATTTTCTCGCCCTTGCCCAGTCTTGCAATTGCGCCGTACTGCCAGTGAACGGGCGAAACGTCCGAAATCGTGCCCATCAACGAGTCGTGTCTGCACATCAGCGCGTCGTAGCAAAGCTGCAGTCTTTCCTCTAAAATATCCCAGAACTTAGCTTCGTCGCCCTTGGCTAAGATACCGCACTGCGGAAGGTTGAGGGAAACGACGCCCTGGTTAAATCTGCCCTCGAACTTGTAGTTGCCGTTTTCGTCCTTCCAGGGAGAAAGGAAGGAACGGCAGCCCATCGGCGAGAACACGTTGCCCTCGTAATTTTCGCGCATCTTCTTTGCCGAAATGTAATCGGGGTACAATCTCTTGGACGAGCACTTGACCGCCATTCTCGTAAGGTAGTCGTACTTACCGCCTTTGAGGCAGTTGTTTTCGTCAAGCACGTAAATGAGCTTGGGGAACGCGGGGGTTACGTATACGCCCACCTCGTTCTTTATGCCCTGGTAACGCTGCTTTAAAATCTCCTCGATTATCATAGCGTTCTCTTCGATATACTCGTCGTTATCGTCGAGGTACAGGAAAAGCGTTACGAAGGGCGACTGACCGTTGGTCGTCATTAAAGTATTTATCTGATACTGAATTGTCTGCACGCCCGCTTTAAGCTCGGTTTTAAGGCGCATATCGACAATCTTCTTGGTTTCTTCCGCCGAAACGGAATCGCCGAGCTGTTCGGCGCACTCCCTTTCGTATTTTTCACGCGTGCGTCTTAAATATTTACCTAAGTGAGCGACATTCACCGACTGACCGCCGTACTGCGACGACGCAACCGACGCGATAATCTGTGTTACGATCGTGCACGCAACCTGGAAGGACTTGGGGCTTTCGATCATCTTGCCGTTCATAACCGTGCCGTTTTCGAGCATATCCTTGATATTTACAAGGCAACAGTTGAAAATGGGCTGTAAGAAATAGTCGGCGTCGTGGAAGTGAATTGCGCCCTCGTCGTGAGCTTTCGAAATGTATTCGGGAAGAAGAATACGGCGGGTCAGATCCTTGGAAACCTCGCCCGCAATGAGGTCGCGCTGGGTGGACGCCGTGCGGGCGTTCTTGTTGGAGTTCTCCTCCATAACGTCCTTGTTGGCGTTCTTTATAAGGGAAAGTATGCTCTCGTCGGTGGTGTTCGCCTTTCTGACCAAAGCGCGCTCGTAGCGGTAGAGAATGTACGCCTTCATAAGGCGGTACTTCTGCCTCTCCATCAGCTTCTCTTCCACCATATCCTGAATGTCTTCGACGAGAAGGCGGGTTCTGTGACGGCGGGAGATTTCGTCGACTATCTGCTCTATCTGCTTATCCGTCACTCTGTCCTCGATATCGACAGCTTCGTTAGCCTTGCTTATAGCCTTTACAATCTTACTTCTGTCAAAATCTACAGTCGAACCGTCCCTTTTAATAACCTTCATACCAAGTCACCTTCCCCTATTCTTATGTAACAATTTGTCCACAAACGTGGAACATTTCTACTATAACACATATATTGTTGCTTGTCAATAGTGATAACACAATATATTGTATATTTTTTGTCGGCTTTTATGCCGCAACGTTTAACATTATATGCCCGCATTCCCTTTAAGTCAACCATTTGACCACAATATATTGTATGAAAGTTTTTAACACGTTTCAAAATGTTGTATGTGTTAGTTTGTTAACTTTTAACAAAGCGGCAAAATTCACGCAAAAATACTCAAATTTAACCTTTAACGCCGCATAATTGTCAAAAAGATCAAATATCAACCTAATTTATATCAAATTCAACTTTTGGTTGAGCGGAAAAATTATACAACCGCAAGTTTAAATGGTATAATAAAACCGTAAAACGCAAGAATGCAGGAGAGGAATATGGAAACATTAGGACAAACGATTACCGCATACCGGAAAAAACTCAATCTGACCCAGAAGGATCTGGGCGAAAAGCTTAACGTTTCGGCGCAGGCCGTTTCCAAGTGGGAAAACGGTCAGGCGGAACCCGACGCCTCCACCATTATAAAGTTGTGTGAAATTTTCAGAATTTCCACCGACGAGCTTTTGGGCAACACTCCGCCCGCCGAAGAGGTTGCCGTCACTGCCGCCGTTCCCGTCGCGGAAGCTCCCGCCCCTCAGCCGCAGATTGTCAGGGAAACGGTCGTCGAGCAGAAAATAATCAACGGCTACTGCGAAAAGTGCAAAAAGCCCGTGGGCCCGGGAGAATACGTTGTGGAGCACTCGGGGCGCGGCGGAAATATCCAGCACATATATTGTAATAAATGTAAAGCGGAAAGATTAAGCGCCCACGCCGTTGCGGAATACGTCGACCACAGAAAAAAAACCATCCTTTCGGTGATAGTTGGGTGCGCAGTAGGCATTGCGGTATTCGTTGCGCTTGCGCTTATACTCACTTTTGTCGGAGAAGCGCCGGCGTGGTTCGCCCTTCCCGCCGCGGCTATTTTCGGCATTGCGGGAATATCATTCACAATGCAGATGTTCTGGGACGGCGTCGTCAACGATATGTTTTTCTTTTGCTTTCATTCGTTTAAAATGCCCGGCGTAATCTTTACTTTGGATTTAGACGGCATTATATTTCTTTTATTGGTAAAGATAGGCGGCGCGATTTTAAGCGTTTTCCTTTCGGTGATAGTATTTATTGTCGGATTTATTATCGTCTACCTCGGCTCGGTACTTATACTTCCGTTTGCGTGCATAAAACGCGGTATCGAAGCCAAAAAGCTGAAAACCGCCGCCGAAAAGTAAATTGAAAATAAAATGAGCCGCCCGCGGAAATTTTTCCGCGGGCGGCGTTTTGTTTACATAAATTTCGGCAAGTCCGACACGTCGAGTTGCCACTCGCGGCGGCTTCTTTCGCGATGGACTTCGTTAGCCTCGCCCAAAGCTTTGCGGTACTCCGCATAGGTGCAGCCGTTGACTTTCATAAAGTGTTCGCTTGCCTCGCGCTCCCTGCCCATCAGCTGAGTTCTGCCTATGTGTATAACCTCGTGACACGCCTTGCAAACCGCAACCACGTTTTTAAGTTTCTGCACGCCGTTTTTATCGTCGTACTCCCACTGTTCGTGAGCTTCGAGCCTAGCGGTCGGCGCGCCGCAGATCATACATTTTCCGCTCGCACGCGCGTACGCCTTTTTCCTTATTCTATCCCAGACTTCCTTGGGCAGACTGCTGCGCAGATTGGAGTACCAGCAACTGTCGGGCACAAGCTCGAAATCAAGTTTCATAAATTCACCTTTACTTTAAAACGAATACTCCGTTTTCTTTCTCTTTACAAAATACGAAATCGCTCCCGCAACGACCGTTGCGACCGTGACGGCGCAAAAGCTTATTAAGCAAACTCCCGAATATTCCGAGGAACGTATAAGCTCGTACCGCCATTCACCCTCTTTTTCATAGTAGTTCAACGAGCGGCAATACATACGCCCTACGGGCGCTTCTTGTGCGGAATTCCATTCACTGTTAAGTGCGGGAGTATCCTGATAGGCAACGTTATACGCCTCGCCTATGCCGTATTCGGGAGCGGGCAAATCGAATTGCACCAACTGAACCGCACGCGTTACCTGTGTCAGATATTCGTAATAATATCCGCCCGAATGCAAGTCCTCCGCAGTAAAGCCCTCGCCGAGGTGATAAACTTCCCAAACGCGGGGCGTTGAATAATTATCCCACCAAACGTGGCCAACGCTCATAAAAAACCTATCAAATTTCTCTCTCGAATAGAAGCCGTTACCCAGGTCGTAAAATTTGTCCGTAGCAAGTCCGTCATCAAAGATACGAAGCTCTACGTAGTTTTCACTCTGAAAGTTTAAATAGTACTCGCCTGCGGGCACTATCGTCTTTATACTTCCGTCCTCTTGCTCTTCGGTAATGTCTTCCGTTTCAAAGGTCTGAAACTGTCTGTAAATCTCGTCTACGCTGTCCGCAGTAAAGTACACCTGCATCGTACTGTCGAAAACCTTATTACTGAAAATTAAAGCTAAAACATACACAATCACAATAGGTATAACGCCGAAGCCGCAGATTTTACCGAACAGCTTGCCGTTATTTTTGAGTACTGTTTTCTGCTCGCCGTTGCCGAATTTCACAACGCCCGTAATCTGATATACGCAACCCCAAACAAACAATGCAAGACCTAACGCCGCGTTTAAAGCAACCACTACTGCGGTATGGGTTGTGAAATCTATCGTAACGGTACTGCCGCCAATAGTTATACTGTAACCGAATATACCAAACAATCCCGCGACGAAAAACACCGCTAAAAAGACGATTGCCCCCGCAATATACGGCAACGAAAGCAAAATAAGCGAGTTTGCCGTGCCGTGGCGCAGGGATAAAACGTAGGGCTTGTTGCCCTCGGTGTAGTCCTCTTTTAAAACTATACCCTCGCCGCGCACCGCCGAATATGCAAAGCACGCAAGAAGTATTACGCACGATATGCACCCGCCCGCGCCCAACACCATTAAGAGAATGGATAGCCATAACGGTGCGGGTGAATACAGCATAACCGCGCACGCAGCAAGGAATATCAAACTGCCTAAAAACCCGAAGCCGAGGCAGTACGCGCGCTTGGTTCCGTGTTGTGCGTACCTTCTTTTGCGCAAATCTCTCTTCGCCTTTTCCGAGATATCGTCCGCAATGACCGCTTTTCTTTCTCCGCGCAAAATCTCGTCTACCGTAACGCCGTACAAGTCGGCGATTGCGGGAAGTATAAGCAAGTCGGGAGCGGTGCGGTCGGTTTCCCAGCTCGATACGGTGCGGTTGGAAACTCCCAGCTTTTCCGCCACTTCCAGCTGAGTAAATCCGCTTGCCTTTCTCAGCGTTTCGAGAAATTCACCCGTCGTCTGCTTCATTATCTATCACCTCTCAACGCTTAAAATTCTACATTATGCAGACAAGATTTTCAAGGAATTATCTGTGGAAACGCGTCCACAATGTGTGGATTACGCTATTTAAGACGCTCCGCTTCCACGCTCGAATAGTTTACAACCGCTATTTTTTCATACCCCTCGGCGGGCTTTATGAGATAGTCGGAAACACACTTAATCTTAATACCGCGGTCTTTCGCCGCTTTCTTAATCTCTTCGTCGCTCGCAAACGACGGCAGCCGCACAGTCAAATGCAAGCCCCCGCCCGTCTCGATTATTTCCTTTTCGACAGGCAGATTTTCTATTTTTTGCAAAAGAAGCGAGCGCACTCCGCGGTAATAATTTCTAAGACGGTTGACGTGCCTTTCGAAAAAGCCGCCGTCCAGCATTTTGGCAAGCGTTTTCTGTTCGAACAGAGGCACGACGTTGGCGGAATTGCCGAATAAATTCCGATAGCGGGCATATAGTTCGGGGGGTAGCACCATATACCCCATTCTCAGCGACGGCGCGAGCGTCTTTGAAAAGGTGTTGATATATATCACTCTTTCGCCGTTCATTGCCGCCATCGTCTGCAAAGGTTTGCCGAAAAGCCTGAACTCGCTGTCGTAGTCGTCCTCTATTATATACGCGCCCGATTTTTCCGCCCAGCCTATCAGCCGCGAACGGTTCGCCGCGGGCATAACCGCGCCCGTGGGGTACTGGTGCGAGGGCGATATATGCAAAGCGCACGCACCGCTCTTTTCAACCTCGTCCACCTTTACACCGCAGTCGTCCACGGCAATATAATTACATTTTGCGCCGTTCAACGCGTAGGTCTGCGGCACCCGCGCATAGGCGGGATTTTCCACCGCGTACGGCTTGTCCCTGCCCAAAAGCTGAACGATAACTCCGTACAGATACTCCGCGCCCGCGCCTATTACCACGTGCCGCGCGTCCACCTTGAAGCCGCGGAAACGGTACAGGTACGCCGCGATTGCCTCTTTGAGCGTGCGGTCGCCGTCGCACGGAACGCGCTCCAATAGATGCCCGCCCTCCTCGGAAAGGGTCTGCCGCATAAGCTTTGCCCACGTCGAAAAGGGGAAAAGTTTTACAGGCGCACGACCTGAACAGAGGTCGAGAGAATAGCTCTCTTCCATCTCCTCCACGCAGAGCGGGTGCGGTGTCGGCGCGCCGTTTTGCGGGCTGACCTCGGCAACGAAATACCCCCGCCGCTGCTCACTTTGGATATACCCCTCGGCAAGCAGCTGTTCGTAAGCCGTCTGCACGGTGATAACGCTCACGCCGAGGTGTTCGGCAAGCGAACGCTTTGACGGCAGTTTGTCGCCGTGCTTTAAATTGCCGCTCAAAATATCGCCGCGTATGGCGCGGTACAGCGCGTAATATTTATTTTTATCTGAAAGGTCGTAAGTCAACATATCTGGTATTACTAAATAATATCAATTTGGATATTTTAATAATATCAATACCGCCGTATAATGTCAACAGTAAAACTTACAAAGAGCGCAAAAACTTATGACTAAGACCAACTCTAAAATATTGTTTTCGACAAAGTGGATTGCGTACACCGCGCTGCTCACTGCGTTCGTGGTGGCAACCAACTTTATCCCCGCCGTACCAACCGTGGCGGGTAAAATTTACTGGGTGGACGGCGTGGTTCTGCTTGCCGCTTACCTTATGGACCCCGTTGCCGCGTTTATTGCGGGCGGAGTCGGCTCGCTTTTGTACGACGTCTTTCAATCGCCGTCGATGATGCTTCCTTCCCTTTTGATTCACGGATTGCAGGGTGCGGTCGTTTCCGCGCTGTTGCACCTCGTTCCTCCCAAAAATCTTGGCAAGTGGGAATGGATAAAGGCTATAATCTGCTCGCTGGTCGGTGCGGTGATCGTGGTTACGGGCTATTTTATTTACAGAGCCGTCACGCGCGGCACGCCCGTTGCGGTGGCGAGTATTCCCCGCAACATAGTTCAGGAAATAATAGGCATTTCGATTGCTATGGTGCTGTGCTACGCCACTACCTTTAAAATGCAGCTCGAAAAAAACGGACTTCTGCCCGACTTCAAGCGGGAAATCATATATAAAAACGGAGATACAGAAAATGAAAACTAAGAGAATTTTAACGATGCAGGATTTATCGTGCGTGGGACAGTGCTCGCTTACGGTGGCACTGCCCATACTTTCGCGCTACGGGATTGAAACGTGCGTACTGCCCACGGCGGTGCTATCCAACCACACTATGTTCAAGGGCTGGAGTTATCTCGACCTCACTCCCGAGTTGCCCGCTATTTACGAGAACTGGAAGAACAATAATATCAAGTTCGACGCGTTCCTTTTGGGGTACCTTGGCAAAGCCGAGCTTATGGCTCTGGCGGAAAAGTGCTTCGACGAATTTTCTTGCGAGGGCGCGCCCGTCATAATCGACCCCGTGTTTGCCGACAACGGCAAGCTTTACGGCGGGTTCGATTTAGCTTACGTTGCCGAAATGCGCAAGCTGATTAAACGCGCGGACATAATTCTGCCCAACGTTACCGAAGCGTGCTTTTTAACGGATACGGAATATAAAGAAGACCACGACGAAGAGTTTGTTAAGCTTCTTGCCGAAAAGCTTGCGGCTTTGACGAACGGCACGGTTATTATTACGGGATTGGAAAAGGACGGGAAAATCGGCGAACTAATTTACCGCGGCGGCAAATCCGAAAATGTTCTGCTTGAAAAACTGCCCGCAAAGCGGCACGGCACGGGCGATATTTTCGCCTCGGTGTTCACTGCAAGCTATCTGGGCGGCGCAAGTCTTGCGGAAAGTTGCCGCGCGGCAAGTCAATTTGTTATAGACTGCCTCAAAAACACCGACCCCGACCACTTCTACGGCGTCAACTTCGAAAAGGTACTGAGTAAATAAATTGACATTATAAAACTGCAAATGTTATCATAATGTCGATAAGGTGAGATTATGAACTACGATTTGCAGATATTTACCGAAAATATAGAGCCCGAAGCGGTCAACCAGATTTACACGCTGATTGCACAGCCCCCCTTTGCGGGGTCGCGGGTGCGCATTATGCCCGACGTTCACGCGGGTACGGGGTGCGTCGTCGGCTTTACGGCACAGCTTACTGACAAGATTATCCCCAACGTTTTAGGCGTTGATTTGGGTTGCGGTATGCTGACCGTCGAACTCGGCAAGGCGGATTTTTCGCTTGAAGAGCTTGATAAATTTATCAAAGCCAAGATCCCCAGCGGTACGGCGTGCCGCAAGGAATTCAACGGCGTGGAGCTTATCAAAAAGCTGTACTGCTTTAAAGACCTTCGCGACTTCGACAGACTGTACGGCTCTTTGGGAACGCTCGGCGGCGGCAATCACTTTATAGAAGTCGACCGCGACGACGACGGCAACCGCTATTTAGTCATTCACAGCGGCTCGCGGAACTTAGGGTTGCAGGTGGCGAAAATTTATCAGAAGCTCGCCGTCAACGACTGCAAATTCTGCGCCGAAGAGGAACGCACGGCGGTCACGGAAAAGCTTAAAAACTGCGGTAAGCAAGGGGATATTCCCGAGGCAATCGCGCAGGTCAACGCGAAATACGCGCACAAAACCAAGATACCCGCCGAGCTGTGCTACCTCGAAGGTAAGCATATGCAGGACTATATGCACGATTTGCGCATATGCCAGCAGTTCGCCGTTTTAAGCCGCAGAAAGATGGCTGACGACATTCTTAAATTCCTGAAAATTTACCGCAGCGAAAGCTTCGAAACGGTGCACAACTTTATCGACGAGGACAACGTAATAAGAAAGGGCGCAATTCCAGCGCATAAGGGACAGCGCGTGCTTATACCTATGAATATGCGCGACGGCTGCGTGATTGCGCGCGGCAAGGGCAACCCCGACTGGAACAATTCGGCACCCCACGGCGCGGGCAGACTTCTAAAGCGCAGCGAGGCGAAACTGCTTTTTACCGAGCAGGAATTCCAAGAGGAAATGCGCGGCGTTTACACCACCACCGCCACCGAAGCGACGATTGACGAATCGCCTATGGCGTATAAGCCTATGGACGAAATCGTGGGGCTTATTTCCCCCACCGTCGAGATAGAAAAAATAATTAAACCCATTTACAACTTCAAAGCAGGTAATGAGTAAAATAAGCCCCGCGGCATTATGCCACGGGGCGTTTTTGTTATCAGAGTTTTTCCGCAATCTTTTTAAGGAAGCCTTCGCTGTCCAACTTGACAGGCGTAATACCTTCGCGTTTGAAAAGCGGAATTAAATCTCCCGTCATATAGCCGCTCTCGATTGTATCGATTGTGGCTTTTTCCAACTTCTTTGCAAAGTCGACAAGTTCGGGAATACCGTCCAGCTCGCCGCGCTTTGCAAGCGCGCCCGTCCACGCCCAGATGGTTGCAACCGAGTTGGTCGAAGTGCTTTCCCCCTCGCGCCATTTGTAGTAATGCCTCGTGACCGTGCCGTGCGCCGCCTCGAACTCGTACTTGCCGTCGGGAGATACGAGCACGCTGCTCATCATACCCAAAGAGCCGTACGCGGTTGCGACCATATCGCTCATAACGTCGCCGTCGTAATTCTTGCATACCCACAACACGCCGCCCTCGGACCGCACGATGCGCGCAACGATATCGTCGATCAGCGTGTACATATAATAGATGCCCGCCGCCTCGAATTTTTCGGCGTACTCGTTCTCGTAAATCTCTGCGAAAATATCCTTGAAGCGGTGGTCGTACGTCTTGGAAATCGTGTCCTTCGCGCCCAGCCACATAGGAATTTTATTCTCCAACGCGTAGTTGAAACAGCTGCGCGCAAACGCTTCAATCGACTTGTCGAGGTTATGCACGCCCTGAATTATGCCGTCGCCCTTGAACGAATGTATGAGCTTGCGCTCCACCTCGTTGCCGTCCTTATCGGTGATTACAAGGTAAGCGTTCTGCCCCGCCTGCACGCGGCTTTCGACCGAGTTGTAAATATCGCCGTACGCGTGACGGGCAAGCACGATGGGCTTAGTCCACGAGGGAACGTAAGGGGTTATGCCCTTAACGAGAATGGGCGCGCGGAAAACCGTGCCGTCCAGGATACGGCGGATAGTGCCGTTGGGGCTCTTCCACATCTGTTTGAGGTTGTATTCTTTAACCCTCTGCGCGTTGGGTGTGATGGTCGCGCACTTGACCGCAACGCCGTAATTTAAGGTTGCGCGCGCGCTGTCCTCGGTCACCTTGTCGTCGGTTTTATCCCTTTCGGGCAGACCGAGGTCGTAATATTCGGTCTTTAAATCAACGTAGGGTTCGATTAAAATCTCTTTGATCCACTTCCACAGAACGCGGGTCATTTCGTCGCCGTCCATCTCCACGAGCGGCGTTGTCATCTTTATCTTTGCCATTTTTCTTTCCTCTTTGCTTTTCTATATTTTACTATAAAAGTGCAAAGCGTGGCAAGCGTTATTTCTTAATATTTGTATTTGGTTTGATATTGTTTAATATCCCCGTGGAAATTACCCGCCTTTTTCTCTGAGCGGCAAAGTCGGATTTCGCCTGCTCTATGCACGAGCACAGCACGCCGTAAAAGCTCTTGTAGCTGTCGGACAAAAGGTACTGCGAAAGCGAGCCGGGCACGGTATTTATCTCGCTTAAATAGCATTGACCGCCATATATTATGTAATCAAACCGCACAATGCCACGCATATTCAGCGCCGAATATACCCGCGCGGTTTCGTTTTTAATACTTTCGGCAACGGAGCTTTCAAGCTCTGCGGGGAATTTCCGCGTGCCGCCCCCGCAGTACTTATCGTCATAGGATAAAAGCGCGCCGTCGGACGAAACCTCTTCGCATTCCGAGGTCATTACCGCACCGTTCGGGCAATAAACCGCGCAATTTATCTCTTTTATGGGCGAAAAGTACTCCTCTATAAGCACTCCGCCGTCAAGCTCGAAAGCGGTGATAAGCGCCTCTTTCAGCTCCTTTTCGTCGTCGCATTTGACTATGCCTATACTCGAACCCAAAGTGGCAGGTTTGACGATTACGGGGTATCCTACGGTCTTTGCGCCCTCGATTGCCCCCGTAATATCCCGCGAATAAGCGTATTTTGCGAGTTTTACACCCAGACTTTGCAGCACGAGTTTGGTATAGTATTTATCCATAAACGCCGCACTTTCGAACAGCCCCGCCGAGGCTATCGGCAGGTTCAGAAGATTGCACAGCCCCGAAACTCCGCCGCTCTCGCCCGCACCGCCGTGACAGCAATTGATAACGCACCCGCAAGGCGCGGTGTATTTGGGCTTGCCGTGTGAGTTGAAAATAATCACTCCGCCGTCGCAAAAACCGCACTGCGGAATTTTTTTGTAACCGCCGTTTTTATAGATTGAAACGTCGGAGAGCTCTTCGCCCGCATACAGTTTGCCGCCGTGGTCGATATACACCGGCAGTACGCTTTTACCACCCTTTTTAAGTACGTTGCAGACCATCGTGCCCGTGATTACGGACACCTCGTTTTCACTTGAAATTCCGCCGAAGATTACGGCGACGTCATAATTTTTTTGCATAAAAAAATCACCTCCGCAAAATATTTTTTCGCTTTGGTGAAATCAGTTTTAAAAATATTTTTAGTTATATATCTCGGGCAGGTCGTTTAAGAACAACACGCAATCGCCCTTAGCAATTATATCCTTTATCACGTCCTGAGCCGCAGCAAGCGAGGGAACGATTGTCAGTTTTTCGGGGTCGCCGCCCGCTTTTATATATCCGTTTTTGACCGCCGTCACAAGCGTTTCGCCGACTAAAATAACGTAGTCCAACCCGACGAGTTCGCCGCCCAGCGCCTCGTTTTCGCTTTCTTCCAGAATGCCCAGTTCAACCAAACCGGGGGTCACGGCAATCTTTTTGCCGCCGAAATATTTCAATACGGTTATCGCCGCCTTAGCTCCGACCACGTTTGAGTTGTAGCCGTCGTCCAGAATACTTACGCCGTTATTTTCTATGAGTTGCAGACGGTGTTCGGTGAAACTAAGCTCGCCTACCGCCTCGGCAATTGAGTTTAAATCCACTCCCATTGCAAACGCTGCCTGCGCGCATAAACCTATGTTGTACGCGCTGTGCTCACCCAAAAGCACCGTCTTGACGCGCTTGCTCTCGCCGCCGAGCGTAAGCGTAAATTCCGTACCCGTGCAGTCGGCTTTTATATCCGACACGCAGTCGCAAACAATCTTTTCACCGCCGAAATCTTTGAAACGTTCAAAGCAGTCCGCCGCTATCACGCAACAGTTTTTCGTACCCGAAATAATCTCGCCCTTTGCCGCAACTATGTTTTCAAGTGTTTTAAAGGTTTCCAGATGTTGCGGGCAGATACCCGTTATAAGCGAATAGTCGGGCGGGCAGATTGCGCACAGCTCGGCGATATCCCCCTTGTGCCGCGCGCCCATTTCGGCAATCAGCACGTCGTAATCCTTCAAATCGTTGCCGTTGACCGTGCGGGCGATGCCCAGCGGGGTATTGAACGACGAGGGCGTTTTAAGCACTCTGTACTTTTTGGCAAGCATAGCGGCAAGAATATTCTTTGCTCCCGTCTTGCCGTAACTGCCCGTAATGCCCACGACCTTGATATCCGCCGCCGCAACCGCGCGCCTTGCTTTTTTGACGTACGACTTGTTTTTCGGCGTTTCCCATATCAAAGTTATAAGGTTTGCAAGGCAAATAACGGGGATAATTATGAGCGGCATTACCGCCAGCACGCTGTATTTGAGCGTTGCAAACAGCCGCGCGCCCCACGCGTATTCGCCGAAATTTAAGAGCGTTACGACGAGATAGGTCAGCACCGCAAAGGTCAGCCATAGGGTCACAAGCAGGCGCTTGAACCTCGGAGTGAGCGTTGCATTGTTTTTAATTGCGCGGCGGCTTTCGGCAACCAGATACAGTACGAAGAAAATAAGATATGCAGTCAGACCTATAACCGCCGCCCAGTGCGCGCCGGCAAAACCGAAGCACAGAGAAACGACCGCCGAGGCAAGCGCCGTGGCTATGGCAAGCAGTGAAAAACGCGCCTGAGTTAAATTATTCTTCCGCCCCGCCCAGCCGAAAAGCTTGGAGCCTTTATAGCCGAAGCCTTGCAGAATGCCCAGCGTTTTAAAAGCGGTCAAGCTTAAAAAGCACGCGAACACGACCGCGATAAGCACGCACTCCAATGTAGTTTGCCAGTTAATAAAAAACATATATTACTCTCTTAAAAATTCCAGCAAAAGCTCGTTAAACCTTTCGCTGTTTTCGCTGAAACAGAAATGTCCGCCCTCTATGATTTCAAGACGGCTCCCCGCGATAAGCGAATGAAAAATTTCGCCCTCTTCGGTCGGCGGAGTCACCGTATCGTTTTTGCCGTAAATAAGCAGAGTCGGCGCGCTCACCTTTGCGGCGCAGCCGCGCAAATCCTCGTTGACAATCAGCTTGTAGCTCTCTTTCATAAGCGGCGATAAAGTACGGTATTCCTCGCTGCCGAAATGCTTTTCGGCGTACCTCGGGAACAGCTTTTTTACCCGCCTGTACCACTTTATGCGCCGCATATATGCGGGTGAACGCGGCTTTACCAGCCCCGCTCCGCCCGTAATTATAAGCTTTTTAACAAGCTCTTGGTTTTCGGCAAGCAGTTTAAATATCACCCTTGCGCCGAACGAATGAGCAACGACGTTGCAGCCGTCAAGCCCTTTTGCCGTCATAAAATCTCTGAGCCAGCGAGCGTAATCGCCCACCGCCCAAGCCGTAACAATTTGCGAACTTTGCCCGAAAGCGGGCATATCGGGCGCAATCACGCGGTAGCCGTTTTTCGCCAAAAAATCAATCTGATAATAAAAACTTTCCTTGTTAGAAAGATAGCCGTGCAGAAAAAGCACGCACTCCCCCGCGCCCCTTTCGGTAACGCTTGCAAACCCGCCGTTTAAAAAAATGGCAATCACCCCGAAATTTATTCGCGGTTAATCTCCTTTACCATCACAAGGCAGTCCTCGCCGTCGGAATAGTAGCGCGTGCGCGCGTGCACTCCTTTAAACCCGCAGGAAAGGTACAAAAGCATCGCCGCCGAGTTGGATACGCGCACTTCCAGAAAAACCTTCTCCGCGCCGCGCTCCTTCGCATTTTCCAAAAGAGCGTTTAAAATCGCCTTGCCTACGCCGCCCCGCCTGTACTCCTCGGCAACCAGCACGTTCTCCAGATCGCAGTTTTCCAGCGTGGTGCACGTGCAGCCGTAGCCGATAATTTCGCCGCCGTCTTCGGCAACCAGCATTTCGTAAGAAGGGTTTTCGAACGCCGAGGCAATGGTGCCGAAGCTCCAGCTCTCGCCCTTGAAACATTCCTTTTCAAGCTCGGAAACGGATAAAATATCCTCGTATTTACACTTGCGGATTTTCATAGACCGTGTATGCGCTTTTCGCGCTCCTCCTCCGCCTGAGACTTCTTTACGTACAGCGCCGACAGCGCTCCGCCACCGCTTTCCTCCGCTCTTAAAACCGCAGGCACAAGGCATTTTGCAGGGTCGAGCCGCGTGTAAAGCGGCAAATCCGTATCCCCAGTGCCGTACACGGGACGGGCAGTATTGATAATTTCTTCGGTCGAAAGACAGCAAGGCGGCAAATCGCACACGCCCTCCGCGTTGTAGCCGCAGACGTAGTAATTGCCGTGCAAAGCGTCGATGGCTATAAGGTAATCACAACCGCTGTTGACATTATATGACAGCATATCGAACGTGGTGACGCCCACAGCAGGCTTGCCGAGAGCCACGGCGTAGCCCTTTATGCACGAAAGCCCTATGCGTATGCCCGTAAACGACCCCGGTCCCGTGACCGCGGCGAAAAAGTCGCAGTCCGCGGGAGTCAAACCCGCTTCGGCAAGCGCATTTTCTATCTCGTCCATAAGCACGACGGAGTGCTGCATAGCGCAGTCGGCTACGAATTTTACAACCTGTTTTTTGCCGTTGCACGCCGCCACGGTGAGATAGCCCGACGAGGTGTCGACCGCCAGAAAATTACTCACAGATAATCTCCCTGTTTTCGGTGCTTATTTTTTTGATCGTTACCGTTTTATGAGTTTCGGGAAGCACGTCGGCGATATTTTCCGCCCACTCGATAAGGCAGATGCCCTTGCCGCCGAAATAGTCGGTCAAGCCGAGGCTTTCCGCCTGCGCGCCGTTTTTCAGACGGTAGCAATCATAATGATACAGCTTGCCGTCGTAGTCGTTCATATACGCGTAGGTGGGGCTTAAAATTTCGGTCTTTATGCCCAGACCTTGAGCGACGCCCTTTACGAACACCGTTTTGCCCGCGCCCATTTCGCCGTTCAACAAAACGACGTCGCCGGCGCGCAGAGTTTTTGCATATTGCTTTGCAAACAAAATCGTAGCTTTTTCGCTACCCGATAAATAAATAGCCATACGGGTACATTATACACCCGTATGGCTTTGTTTGCAATTGATTAAAGAGAAAATTATTTTCTTATATTCAAAGGCGTTTTTTGAGAATTTAATATTTCTTTTTCTACTTTTTTATAGTCAATTGTTTCGCGAAAATACAACTCACTTCTTTTCCCCTCTTTTGCCGCTTTGCATATTTCACCGTTAATACAGCAGTTTGTCGACCTACCACCTTCTTTATAGCAATTACTGATTCTTATTTTGCCGTAACACCAACTACTCCACCTCACGGCAAGATTATCCGTACTTCCTATATATTGTAATATACCATCTATATATAACGCGTACACGCCGGATTTGCCCTGTGCTTCTCTCGCCGTAAAGATACAATATTCATCATAACAGCGATTATGCACAGGCTTTTTAAAGTCGTTAAACTTGTCCGTTACAACGTTTCCGTTTTCATCTCTTTGCGGTTTAATTTCTTCAACAAATTTAAACTCGTATCCGCCTATTGTTTTTATCATAATTCTCAACCTCTTTTGATTTTATTTAAAGCGCATAAAAAGCTTTAACCTTTGTAACCCCATACTACGGTGTGATAAGTTTTTTCACCAGCATATGAATCTTTAACATCCCACAATCCAAACCTATCATATTGTCGGCTTTCAGACTCGCAATATATTGTAAGTTTACTGCAATAAAGGAACGCATAGTCCCCGATACTTGTTACGCTGTCTGGTATGATTATGCTTGTAAGTCCACTACACCCAAGGAACGCTCTGTGGTTTATACCTTTTATACCGTCAGGTATAATTATGCTTGTAAGTGACCTGCAATAAGAGAACGCACCGTTAAAAATATTTCCGCCCGTTATTACTACCGATTTTAATGATGTAGGAATATAATATGCTTTATCTAAATCATCACTATCACAGTATTGTTTTGTTTTCGTACTACCGGTATAGCTATACTCACCGAATATATAGCCAAAAAGAGTTTCGCGACTGGATACTGTTGCCGATTTACTACCGCCTACGAATGGTATAGTTAAACTTTCTAACCCACTGCAACCTCTCAATGCGCCCTCGGGAATAATGTCCCCGCCAAGAATGACAATTTCTTTAATTGAGGTGGGAACAGAAAGACCAAATAACCGCATCAATGAGTAATCAAGGCGCGGAAGAGTAAGTTTTTGCAACGACGAACAGTTTAGGAAAGCGTATGCTTCAATCGTCTTAACTGAATCCGGAATATTTAATTCTGTAATTGAAATACAATTTTCGAAAGCTCCATCTCTTATCATAGTTACAGAATCTGAAATCGTTACGTCAGTCAAATTAGAACAATTTATAAATGCTCCTGGATTTATAATTGTTACTGAATTAGGAATTACTACGCTTATTATAGTACTGCAATTTGCAAAACCGTCGACAACGTATTTGCTGCCATTAGTTTTTCCAGTGCCTATTGCTATTACAGACTTGTTTTTATATGTTGACGGCACTTTCACAGCAGTTTCTGCGCCTGTATACCCAGCAACCGCATAGCCGTCGCCATACGCTTCAAAAACAAAGCCGTGTGTATTTTCAGTAACCGTAACTTCACAGGTTGCGGTTATTCCTCTCGGTGAGCTTGCGATTATCGTAGCCGCTCCCTCACTTACGCCTGTAATCGTTCCATTTGCAACCGTAGCAACAGCAGGCGCAGTGCTTATCCAGGTAATTTCTTCTGTGGCATTATTGGGAAGAATCGTTTCTATAAGCGTTTCGCTATCATCAATGTATAAAGAAATCTCGGTTTTATTTAAAAAGATAGAAGTAATTGCAACAACCTTTTCAACAACCGTAACCACACAACTTGCACTTTTGCTACCTGCTGTTGCCATTATAGTTGCCGTGCCTGCTTTTAATGCGGTTACTTTGCCGTTTTTCACCTTTGCTACCGTGTCGTCCGAACTTGCCCAGGTTACCGTTTTATCGGTCGCATTGTTCGGTGTAACGGTTGCGATAAGTGTTTCTATGCCGTCTACTTCAAGTGAAAGTTTAGTTTCATTCAAAGATACGCTTTCAACCGCAACCGTAGACGGCTTTTGTGTATCGTCCGGTTTAGGCTGAACCGTACCTTGATATGTATCACCGCTTTCCGACA
Organism: uncultured Clostridia bacterium; assembly: GCA_947174955.1. GTDB lineage: Bacteria > Bacillota > Clostridia > Christensenellales > Borkfalkiaceae > Coproplasma. Next base: position 26,087 of record CAMWKX010000001.1, read on the forward strand.
TTGTGTTGCAAGCCGAAAGCCCGACCACGCAGGCAAATACAGAAACAACCGCCAATAAAAAAACCAATAATTTCTTCTTCATACGCTCCTCCGAATATTTTCAAATTGCCTTGAACATATTCTTATTATAATTCCGTATCGGAATTAAGTCAATATAAACGAGTGTTATAATTCCGTTACGGCAGTAAAATTGTATGAAGAACAGAGAAAAAGGTTACGGTAATGTAAATATTGTGGGTGCTAAAATCGAGCGTTTGCGAAAGGAACGCAAAATTTCGCAGAAAGATTTTATTGCCAAACTGCAACTTGAAGGCTTGGATATTGACCCGACGAGCTACTCTAAATTAGAAGGTCAGATACGCATTGCAACCGACAAAGAAGTTTATACGATTGCAAAAGTGTTGAACGTTTCGACAGATTATCTGTTTTCCGACAAATAAAATGAACCCCGCCAGAGCGGAACGCTCTGGCGGGGTTCATTTTATTTTTTACAACGCGCCATTTAAAAATTCCTCGGTTTCCGACTGCGAGGTAAAGCCCACCGACTTGTCCGCAAGCTCGCCGCCCTTGAACACGCCTATCATAGGTATACTCATAACGCCGTAACGCGCCGCAAGCTCGAAGCAGTCGTCTACGTTCACCTTTATAAATTTGGCGTTCGTAAACTTTTCGCTGCACTTTTCGATGACGGGCGCAAGCATTTTGCAGGGACCGCACCAGTCGGCGTAAAAGTCGCACACAACGGGCGTTTCACCCTTTATAAGTTCGTCGAATTTCTTAACGTCTACTTTTTCAATCATAATTTCACCCCTGATTATTATTTGTCAAAAACGAGTAAATATCCGCAAACGCAACTTCGGAAACACTTCCGTCCGACATTTTCTTTAAATTGCATTTGCCGCTCTCCATTTCGGTGCCGCCGATAACCGCAGTGTACTTTGCGCATATTTTGTCGGCATACTTGAACTGCGCCTTTACCGAGCGCCCCATTAAATCACACTCCGCAGCAATCCCTTTAACGCGCAAGCCGTTGACAATTTCGAACGCTTTTTTGCGAGTCGCCTCGTCCATACCCGCGATATATATGTCGGGCACGGGCGCTTCGGGCGCGTTCACGCCCGCCAGCAACAGTCTTTCGATTCCCGCGCCGAAGCCGACCGCGGGCACTTCGCCGCCGCCCAGCTGAGCGATAAGTCCGTCGTATCTGCCGCCGCCGCACAGCGTTCCCTGAGTGCCTACGCCCTCGTACACAAACTCGAAAACGGTGCGCGAATAATAGTCTAAACCCCTTACTATGCGCGAATTAACGGTATATTCCAAGTTTAAAGCGGTCAAAAGTTCCTTTACTTTTTCAAAGTGCGCTTTGCAGTCGGGGCAGAGATAATACAGAATTTGCGGCGCGTCCGCCGTGTACTTTTTGCAGCCCTCTTCCTTGCAGTCGAGCATACGCAAAGGGTTTTTATCGAACCTGTCACGACACGTTCCGCACATATTTTCAAGGTGCTGGCGGAAATACTCTTTGAGCGCTTTGTTGTACTCGGCGCGGCAGGTCTTGCAGCCTATCGAATTGATTTCAAGCCGCGCGCCCTTTATGCCCAACTTGTCCAGAAAGGTGTGCGCCGCAAAGATAACTTCCGCGTCCGCCTCGGGCTGAGAGCTTCCGAACATTTCTATACCGAACTGATGGAATTCGCGCAAGCGCCCCTTCTGAGGGCGCTCGTAACGGTAGCAGGGAGTAACGTAATAGGACTTTAACGGCAGAGCGGAATTTTGCAAGCCGTTTTCGATAAACGACCGCGCAACGCCCGCAGTTCCCTCGGGCTTCAAAGTTATGGATCTTCCGCCCTTGTCCTCGAAAGTGTACATTTCCTTATTGACGACGTCGGTCGTTTCGCCCACGCCGCGAAGGAACACCTCGGTGTGCTCGAACACGGGCGTGCGTATTTCCTTTAAGCCGAAACAGCGCGCCGTTTCACGCGCCGTGTCCTCGACAAACTGCCATATATAACTTTGGTCGGGCAAAACGTCCTTTGTGCCCTTGGGAATGTTAATCATCTTTTTACCTTTTATAAAACGTATTTCTTTAAATCGCGGTTCTTAGATAAACTCGACAAATGCTCCTCGACGTACTTAGCGTTGACTTCCACCGTAACTACGGGGTAGTCGTTGCCGCCCGCGTTGAAGGAAATGTCCTCCAAAAGATATTCCATAACCGTGTGCAGACGGCGCGCACCGATGTCCTCGCTCGTCGCGTTGATGTCCTCGGAAATTTCCGCTATCTTTTCGATAGCGTCGCTCTTGAACTGCAAGTCGATGTTATCCACAGCCAAAAGCGCGGCGTACTGCATAGTAATCGCGTTCTGCGGCTGGGTCAGAATGTTGATGAAGTCCTGCTTTGTCAGACTTTTCAGCTCGACCTGAATGGGGAACCTGCCCTGCAATTCGGGGATTAAATCCTCCACCTTGGAAACGTGGAACGCGCCCGCCGCAATGAATAAAATATAGTCGGTCTTGATGGGTCCGTACTTGGTCATAACCGTGCAACCCTCGACGATGGGCAGTATGTCGCGCTGAACGCCCTCGCGGGAAACGTCCGCGCCGTGGTTGCCCTTACCCGCAATCTTGTCAATCTCGTCGATAAAGATTATGCCGTCGTTTTCGGCGCGGCGGATAGCTTCGGTATTGACCGCGTCGTTGTCGATGAGCTTGTCCGCCTCCTCGGCAATAAGCAGGTTTTTAGCCTCCTTGACCGAGAGCTTGCGCTTCTTTTTCTTGTCCATCCCCAGCCCGCTGAAAATAGAGCCTAAGTCGATTGCCGCACCCTGACCAGGGGAAAGCTCCAACGGCTTGGGGTTGTCGGCAACCTCGATTTCTATCATAGTGTTGTCGTATTTACCCGCGTGTATGCCATCGACTAAGTTCTGCTCGAACAATTCCTTCGACGTTTCGCCGCGCTCGGACTTCATATTCTCGGCAAGCACCTTAGCGATTTTGCGCTCGGCAATGGCGGTCGCCTTGTAGCTGACCTCCTGCGTCTTCTCCTCTTTGACGAGGCGGATAGCGCACTCCGCGAGGTCGCGAACCATACTCTCGACGTCCCTGCCCACGTAGCCGACCTCGGTGTACTTGGTCGCCTCGACCTTTAAAAAGGGCGCTTTGACAAGCTTTGCAAGTCTGCGCGCGATTTCGGTTTTGCCAACGCCGGTAGGTCCCTTCATAATAATGTTTTTGGGAGTGACCTCGTCCTGCAATTCGGGGGAGAGCTGAGAGCGGCGGTAACGGTTACGCAGCGCTATCGCCACAGCCTTTTTGGCCTCGTCCTGACCTATGATATATTTATTTAACTCGTGTACGATTTGTTTGGGTGTCAAATCCATTTCGTTCACCTCTTTAATTTATTTTTTACGTACTCATCAATCAATTTGGTATATTGTTCGTCAGTACATTCTTTTATTTTACTCGCAAACTCCGAAAAACTATCGGCAAGCGCCCATACGATGTCCAACTCGTCGTCAAGATATTTCACCGACGGTTCGCCGCCCTTGCCGTAGTCTAACAGAACGTGGCAATGCCCGCTTTCGTCGTCGGCAAAAAACAGAATATCACGGAATTGCATATAATAGTCGGCGCTGTACAAAATGTTATTATTTATTTCGATAAGCTCGTTCTGCGGATAAACTTCCGATATTTGGTAGTATTCGCCGCCTTTCTCCACGTAGCGCGTAACTGGCTCGGGTTCCGCCTTTTCGAGAGTTTCCTCTCCGCCTTGTTCAGTGTACTTTTTAAGAAATTCGATAAAGCCCTGCGGATAAACTATATTTTCCAAAAACTTTTCGGTGTACTCTTCAAACTCCCGAACGCCCTCTTCATCGTCGTCTTCGACAGGTTTTCTTGTAACGTCTTCTTCGGGGTTCTGCTTCAAGCCCGCCGCAATCAGCCGCTTGTCCTTACCTTTGTCAACCGCAACCTTTACCGCCAAGCTTACCGTCATACTTAAAAAGAGCAGACAGCCGACCGACCCGCACAGAAACAGCACAAGCTTTATAAATTTCGAAACCGTCCCCGCAGTATCGTTGGCTATTAACAATACCGAACCTGCGGCTATTGCCGCAAAGACCGCAAGCAGTACCGCAGAGATGATAAGTTTTGTTTTATCGTTTAAATCCTTCAATTTAAATCGTTTCAACCTTTATATTATCGTTGGTATAAACGCAGATTTCGCTTGCGATTTTAAGCGACTTTTGCGCAATCTCTTCCGCGGTGAAATCGGTGTTCTGCACCAAAGCGCGCGCCGCCGCCAAAGCGTAGTTGCCGCCGCTGCCGATTGCCGCAATGCCGTCGTCGGGCTCAATGACCTCGCCCGTGCCCGAAACGATGAGCATCGTTTCGCTGTCGGCTACAATCATTAAAGCTTCCAGCTTTCTGCCCATCTTGTCGCCGCGCCAAAGCTCGGCAAGCTCTACCGCCGAACGCATAAGATTGCCCGAGAATTTGTTGAGCATACCCTCAAACTTTTCGCTTAAAGAGAACGCGTCCGAAACCGAACCCGCAAAGCCTAAAATTACTTTGCCGCCGTAAATTCTGCGCACCTTGGTGGCGCTGTTTTTAAATATTACGCTCTCGCCCATAGTGACCTGTCCGTCGCCCGCGATAGCCGTCTTTCCGTTTAATTTAACTCCGCAAATGGTCGTTGCGTGAAATTCTGTCATAATTTTACACCTCGATATATACATAAACTCTTTGCGCCTATCGTTAAACGCAAAGAGCAAATTACTCACGTGTTTTTATTGTGAAATTTTTGATGTTTTCCAAAGCGCGTTCGGCTAATGCGGCGTACCTTTGCTTTTTGTCGCGCACCGTTTTTTCAAGCGGTTTTAGTATGCCGAAATTGGCGTTCATAGGCTGAAAATTATCGGTTACCCCCGATATATGTGCCGACAAAGCCCCCGAAACGGTTGTATTGTCGGGAATTATCACGGGCTTTCCTTCAAGCTTTCGCGCCATATGCACAGCCGCCAAAAGCCCGCTTGCCGCGCTCTCCACGTACCCTTCGACGCCCGTCATCTGCCCTGCAAAAAACAAAAGAGGACTGCCCTTGACCGAAAAATCTGCATTCAAAATTTGCGGAGAATTTAAGTAAGTATTGCGGTGCATAACTCCGTAACGCAGAAACTCGGCATTAGCAAGCGCGGGTATCAGCGAGAAAACACGCTTCTGTTCGGGAAACTTCAAGTTGGTCTGACAGCCGACTAAATTGTAAGCCGTGCCGTCCGCCGTCTCCTTACGAAGTTGCAACACCGCGTAGAACTTGTTGCCGTCCTTATCACGCAAGCCCACGGGCTTGAACGGACCGAACCTCAGCGTTTCGCCGCCGCGTGCCGCCATAACCTCGACGGGCATACACCCCTCGAAAATCTCGCGCTTATCGAACTCGTGCAACACCGCCTTTTCGGCGTTTACAAGCTCGTAGACAAACCGCTCGTACTGCTCCTTATTCAATGGGCAGTTTAAATAATCGTCGCCGCCCTTGCCGTATCTGTCGCCGAAAAAGGCGCAGGACATATCCACGCTCTCGCGCGAAACGATTGGAGCCGACGCGTCGTAAAAGTGCAGAGCTCCGCCGAATTTTTGCCTTATATCCGCAGCTAAACCGTCGCAGGTCAAAGGACCGGTCGCCACTATACACGGCTCTTCGGAAATTTCTTTAACCTCTTCGCACATTATTTCTATATTGGGGTGAGAGCGCAGTTTATCTGTGATATACGCCGCAAACTTATCCCTGTCCACGGCAAGCGCGCCGCCGGCGGGTATTTCGGCACAAGCCGCCGCTTCCATCGTCAGCGAGCCTATAATGCGCATTTCCTCTTTTAAAAGTCCGCACGCGTTGGAGTACGCGTCCCTGCCCTTTAACGAGTTGGAACAGACCAGTTCGCCGAAGTCGGTGCTTTTATGCGCGGGCGTGAACGCGTGCGGTTTGATGTCGTAAAGTTCGACCTTATACCCGCGCTCCGCAAGATAGAACGCCGCCTCTGCCCCCGCAAGTCCCGCGCCGATAACTTTAACTTTTACCTTCATTTTCCCTTTCGTCTAAATCTAGTTGCATCTCCAACTTTTGGCCAATTTTTAGTATCCATATTCGACAAATTAGGAGAAAACCTAAAGTCCTCACAAGCACTGCTTTGTCCACTACAATTTCCGTTTTTAAAATCCATACAATCAGCACAGCTACTAGGTTCAGTACTTATTCTATTACCATCTGTGGTTGCATTCGTAGTCGGATGACTATTATCAACTTTTTTGCTGGGGATGTCTTTATAACTTTTGCTTTGCGAGTTTTCTTCCGTATTTTCATTTTCGGGGACGGGCGAGGAATAATCGCAGTCCTTTTCGGAGCACTTTAAATTATTGCCCTTTCTTATAACGTAGCCCTTGCCGCACTTGGGACACTTGTCGCCCGTAGGGATATCCCAGCTTAAAAATTTGCAGTCGGGATAGCCCGTGCAGCCGTAATAGATTTTGCCGTTTTTGGAGCGCATACGCCTCATAGGTTTGCCGCATTCGGGACACTTGCCGTCGGTATGATCGTTTGCCTTCGCACTGCCGTCGGTCTTATTTACGGGTTGCTTCGCCCCGCAGTTGGAGCACTCGTAATAGTCGCCGTACTTGCCCTTCTTTATGAACATAAAGCTGCCGCACTCGTGACACTTTTCCTCGGTGACCTTGACGTCGATGGGCAGAATCTGCGAGCACCCGGGGTAGTTGGGGCAGGCGAGGAACTTACCGAACTTGCCGCTTTTAACAACCATTTTTGCGCCGCACTTAGGGCAGTTCACATCGGAAGTTTCCACCTCGCTCTCGGAAACTATGTTCGAGCACTTGGGGTAGTTGGAGCACGCTAAATACTTGCCGTATTTGCCTATGCGCCTTATCATAACCGAGCCGCACTTTTCGCACTTCACGTCCGTTTCCTCGTCGCCGTCGCACGCGGCCGTGCGCAGTTTTTCGGCAAACGACGGATAGAAATCGGAAATAATCGCGTGCCAGTCCACGCCGCCTTCCTCGATTTTGTCGAGGTCCTCTTCCATCTTCGCCGTGAAATCGACGTCCATAATGTCGGCAAAGTAATGCACTAAAATATCCGTGATTTTATACGCGACGTCGGTGGGCACCATATACT
>CAMWKX010000002.1 GCA_947174955.1 uncultured Clostridia bacterium
CGTAGTCCGCCATTTCGGCAACCACGCCCAAATCGTGCGTGATAAGCATAATCGAACCGTTTATTTTGTGCTTTATGTCTCTTAAAAGGTCGAGTATCTGCGCCTGAATGGTAACGTCGAGCGCGGTAGTCGGTTCGTCGGCTATAATCAGCTTGGGGTTACAAAGAAGCGCAATGGCTATCATAACCCTCTGGCGCATACCGCCCGAAAGCTCGTGAGGGAATTTTTTGTATACGCCCTCCGCGTCGGCAATACCTACCATTTTCAGCATATCTATGCTGTGAGCTTTGACCTGCTTTTTGGATATGCCCTCGATATGCAGTAAACCGACCTCGTCAAGCTGATTGCCTATCGTGAACACTGGGTTCAACGAAGTCATCGGCTCCTGGAAAATCATCGAGATTTCTCTGCCGCGGATGGAACGCATATGCTCTGTCGGCATCTTGGCGATGTCGACGACTCTGTCTTCCATCTCGTAGACGTTGCCGCCCAGGGAGTTCTTCTTAATTATAGGCTTGCCCTTTTCGTTGAGCTTTCTATGCTCCTGCCCGTCCTCGCCGATTTCGGTTTCGTAAACGGGAATTTTTCTGCCGCGCGCGTCGCGCTTGAAAAGACTTGCCTTGAACCTTATCGAGCCGCTTACAATCTGTCCGCTGGGCGCCTGCACGAGCTGCATTAACGAGAGCGACGTTACGCTCTTGCCGCAGCCCGATTCGCCGACGACGCCGACGGTCGAACCCGCGGGTATGGAAAAGGTTACGCCGTTTACGGCTTTAACCGTGCCCGCGTCCGAGAAAAAGTAGGTGTGAAGGTCATCGAACTCGATAATGTTGTTGTCGTCCTTCATCTCGGTCGTGTATTCGTCGGGCTTGGCGCGGCGCTTTTTCTGCTTTTCGAAATGGCGTATCGCCTTCGAATTTTCCCTTGCGATTGCGCGCGATTCCGAGCGGGATATGTAGTGCTTTTTATCCTTATTCGTAGCCATACTTACCTCTTCATCTTAGGGTCGAAGGCGTCGCGCAAGCCGTCTCCGACAAAGTTAAATGCCAATATTGCCAGCGTTATGCACACGCCCGCGCCCACCCAAAGGTTGGGATAATACTGTCTGAACGTGCTGTCGCTCGCCAAATTTATCTGGTTGCCCCAGGTAGCCGTACCGAGCGGCGCGCCTATGTTCAAAAAGCCCAGAGTCGCCTCGGTTAAAATTATGCTGCCTAAGCCCAGAGTCATCGATACGATAAGCTGCGGTATTACGTTCGGCAACAGATGCTTGAATATCTTCGAGAACGTCGATAGTCCCGACGCCTTCGCCGCAAGCATAAACTCCTGTTCACGCAATGACAAAATCTGTCCGCGCACAAGCCTTGCCGTGCCTACCCAGCCGATCAGGCAGAGCACCATCATCATATAATAGAGCTTTGCTATGCTGTCGCCCAAGCCGCTTTCGGTGAATATAACCGAAAGTATAAGCATAATGGGAATAGACGGTATACAGCTTAATATATCGACTATACGCATTATGAGGTTGTCTACCCACTTGCCGAAATAGCCGGCAAGTCCGCCCAAAATAACGCCTATTACCGTTTCGATTATAACTACGACGAAGCCGATTGTAAGCGAAACTCTGCCGCCGTACATAAGACGAGTGAGCACGTCGTAACCCATATTGTCTGTGCCCATCCAGTGCGCCCAACTTATGTCCGCAAGCTTGGCAACTCTCGGAAGTCTTACCGATATTGCAATCGCCTGATACGCGGTTTCGCCGTCCTTGTACGTAATGGGCGTTGACGAAACTATTTCTTTTATTCGCGAGGGGTCGCTGTCAAGCACCGTGCCGCCGTTAGCCGACCAGGGCGAGAAAACGGGTCCCAAAAACGCGAACAGAAATAAAAGTACTATCGTAACAAGACCTATGACCGAAAGCTTGGAGCGGAAAAACCTCTTTAAGACGGTCATCCACGGGGAAAGCACCTTTGCCCTGTCGGTCAGGTTTTCGCCGTGCAGTTCGTCGCCCTTTTCCTCTTCGGTCAGCGTGCTTTGAACAACTTCCGTTTCGGTTGCGGTCACAGCTTCCGTATCCGCAGTGGTCGCACCACTCGCACCGCTTATTTTCTTATCTTCTTCCATAACGCACCTCTTTATTTGCCGAGCTTAACTCTCGGGTCGACTACCGCGTACATAATGTCCGCGAACAGCACGCCGATTACGGTCAGCACGGCAAGGAACATATTGTAGCCCATTGCAAGGAACACGTCGCCCTTCAACAGCGCGTTGTACGCTATACGTCCAATACCGGGGAGCGCGAAAATCTCTTCCGTAATCATCGCGCCGCCGAACAGCGTGGGCAACGTGAACGACAACTGCGTAACGAGGGGAATCATCGTGTTGCGGAAAACGTGCTTATAGATGACTTTCCTCTCCGAAAGACCCTTTGCGCGCGCCGTTCTTATGTAGTCCGCATTCAGCACTTCGAGCGTGTTGGTACGCGTGTAGCGCATAAGTCCGCCGATGCTCAAAAGCACCATAACCGACATAGGCAGGATAAGGTGCCAGATGTTGTCGGCAAACTGCGCGAAAGCGCCCGCGCCCATCATATCGGCACTGGCAAGACCGCCCGTTTCGAACCAGCCCAAATCGACCGCGAACCACTTGATAAACAGGTTGCCGAGGAAGAAGGACGGGAACGCTATGCCGACCATACACAGTACGGTGGCGACGTAGTCGAGCTTGCCGTACTGATTGACCGCGCACTTTACGCCCAAAGGAATGGCAATAATCATTTCCAGAAGGAGCGCAACGAACGATATACCGAACGAAAGCCACATATATTTTGCGATAACGTCCTGTACGGGCGCGTTCTGATTCTGGAAGGATATACCCATATCCCCTTGCAGGAATCTGCCGAGCCACATAAAGTAGCCCTTTATTATTCCCCAGAAAGAGTTATCGTCGAGCCCGTAGGGCGCTAACATTGCGGTTAACTGTCTTGCCTTCTCCGCCTCGTCCATATCGACCTGGGAATGCGACAGCTCGAACTGGTCTTTCAGAATGTTGCTGGGCATACACCTTATGAGTATGTACATTATTATCGATACGCCGAATAAAATCAGAAGCGCAAGCAGTAATCTTTTGACTATATATTTAAACATTTTTTACTCCGAAGAGATTTTATTTATCAGTTTGTTCCCTGTTCTTCCTCTGCACCCGCGGGACGCGCGTAGTAAGAAACCTTCCACAGCTCGCTTATGGGTCCCATATTGTGCGAAGCGTCGTCGATATGCATCGACGCGGGGTCGAGCACGTTGGCGTTGTATACGCACAGATCGTATCTCTGATAGGTGGGGAATTCGACCGCAAGCTCCATTATGAGGTCGAGCGCGCACATCTGGCTGTATTCCTTACCCGTCGACTTACCGTAGATCTCGGCACGCGCACGTTCGTCAAGCGTCTGTCTGCCCGCCATTATCTTGTCGTTGAGGGCGTCGACAATCTGCTTTTCCGTGTCGAACTTGCCGGACGAATCGTTTACAATGCCGTCCTTGTTCCAGTTCTTGGTGCTCGAAGCTCTCGAATACTTACTGTAAATCTGATAGGGGTCGGGGTCAATACTCGACGACCAAGCCGCCGCCCATACCTGCAAGTCGCCCGTAGCGAGCTTTTGCAACGCCTGAATATCCGTGCCTACCTTGATAGTGAAGCCCGCAGATTCGAGCAACGTCTTTGCATAGGTGAATACCTGGTATGCGGGGTGGTCGGTAGATTCGCCCGCGATGGTAAAGTCGAACGACAGTCCCGTCTTACCCGTTTCGGTGTTGTGCCAGGTGCCGTTGCTGTAACGCCAAGCGCCGTTATCTTCGATATAATCGATTATATCCTTCGCTTTGCTCTTATACGCATAATACTGACTTTTAGGCGGTTCGACGTAATCCCATACCCACGACTCGTTGGTCATAGGTCTGTTGATAAAGTTTACGAGCGTATTGCCGTAATAGTCGCGGAGGTGCGACGTATCGAACGCCATCATTATCGCACGTCTGATTTCGATATCTTCAACGTACTTGGGATTGATACCTATGTAGCCGTAGCCGTTCGTCTGATAAGTTACCTGAGCAAGCGAGCTGAGCGCCGTCTGGTTATCCGCCTTTGCAATGGGTTCGCCGTAGTCGATTTCGCCCTTGGTGAGCGCGTTGACTATCTGGTCGTCGCGCGTTTCCTTGTAGGTTACGTATTTGATTTTCGCGTTTTCGACGCCCGAACCCAAAGTGGTGAAGTTTTCGTTGCGCTTGTAGTAAGCGATTTTATTGTCGAGGAAGTCCATAGGACCGGGATTATCGCCGCCGTTTTTGGTCGTGCACATATATGCGCCTGCACCTACGGGAACGCCGTTTTTAGTACCTTCGGAAAGCACGTCCTTGGTAAAGTTGAAATCGCTCCACTTTACGCCGAAGTGGGTTGCCGTGCCGTCGTATACCTTGCCCGACGTATAATCGTCCATAGCTTCCTGAACGTAGTTTACGCCGCCGTACGTGCCCGAATAGTAGTGAAGAGGTGCAACCGAGAAACCGAAGTTCCACTTTGCCTTGGGGTCGACGCCGACGACCTTAATCTTTAATATGTCGTGCTCTTCGTCGTAGGTCTTGCCGTTGAACTCGTTGGAGCGGGAAACGGTTATGCCCTTAATGCTCTTGACCTTCTGCTCCTTGTCGTTTGCGGCGTTGGTCAGCTCGTCAAGATAGAACGCGTCGATTACGGTGCTGACGAAATAGCCCTCTTCGAGTATGCCCTTTACGCCTTCCTTGTTTTCGTTAATGGTGTAATCTTCCTTATCGGTATCGTAATTGTTTCCTTTCACGATACTGCCGGCGTTCTGCTCGTGCAGATACTTGATAGCTTCGTCCTTCTGAACGGCAAGCTTTGCGTCCTCTCTTTCAACGTCGGGATGCGCGGAGATATAAGCGTCGATCAGATCGCCGATAGCCTCCTCGTTCTCCATCATATAGATAAGGCCCTGTCCCCTCGACGATATTTCGCCGACGGGCGTTCCGGTAAGATTGGTTACCTCGTCGCTTACCTTGGGGTCTATTTCGGTGGCGTATTTGCCGTTGTCGTCCTTGAAACGTACGGGAACGCCGTTGTCGTTCATCTTCTTCTGCTCTTCGAACACGCCTTCCATAAAGAAGAACGCCTGCCACTCCTTGGTGAAGTAGTAGTCCTCGTAAGCCTGCACGAAGCTCGTGGAAATGGAGTTCCAGTCGGCAGTGAGCGTTTCCTTATACTTTTCTATTACCGTTTTGAGGTCGCCCTTAACGTAAGTCTGCACGTCGCCCGACGCCCACTTGTAAAGGTTTTCGTAACGCGCATTCGCGGCGGTGTATGCCTCTGAGTCTATACTCGTGCCGCCGAGCGTATCGGGTGCGGTGGGGTCGTTGTTTCTGTACGCCTGCAAGCCCTCTATTCTGGTCGAGTAGATGGTGCTCGAACCGCTGTAAAGGGGATCGAGATACACGTAGAGGTTGAACAGTACGTCCATTACCGTAAGGTCGACGCCGTCCGAGAATTTTATACCGTTCTTGATTAAAAATTCGTATGTAGTATAGCCGTTCTGGTCACCGTTGACGTTTCCTCCGGGAACCGCCGTTATCTTTTTACCGTCGCCCGTAGCTAACGTGTTGCCGGCAGCGTTGTAATAGGTTTCGAGATAGTCCAACGCTACCGTAGGCTGGTCGTCGCCGACGGCGAGATTGCCGTTCGTGTCGGTGGTGATAAGGGCAACCTGGGTAAGGTTTGCTATCGTACCGTCGTTGAGCGAGGTATAAAACATAGGGTTGAACTTCTCGTCGAGCGCGCCTATCGCCAGCTTGAGCGGTTGGCTTTCGGGATCGCGGTATTCGATTTTACCGCCCGAACCTGGGGTGTTAGTCTTACAGCCCGCCGCGCCTACCATACCTGCCGCTATCGTGCCTGCAAGTCCTGCGCATATAAGTCCTTTTAATATCTTTTTCACAATAGTCCTCCTTGAAAAAGTGCTTGGTTTTTACGTTAAGATTGTGCCTGTGCCTTGGTTATGGTATTTGTACCCGTAAGCTTTATGCCCGTAAATGCTGCAAGGAACGCCTCGTCGCTTGCAAAAGGCTCGCCGCAAATCCAGTGGGCTATATCGCCGCCTTCCGCCGTCTTTACGCCGTTTATCGTGGGGTTGCCTTCGTACGTCGCGGTAATCGTGTCGACGGTCAAATTCATATTTGCCGCCGCCGCGGGTGCCGCCGTAGTGCATACCGCATAAAAATAATACGATCTGTTCGAGCTGGGCAACGAAATGTTTATATCCTTTAATACGAGCCCTGCGCCGCCTACCTTAAACTCCTTGTTAATGCCGCCGAATATGGAATACATCGAGTTGTTACCTATCGTGCCGTTTATGGTGAATTTAAGATTGCTTATCGTAAGCGGGGTGTTGCCTTCGCAGATTATCGTAGCCGCCGTAGTACCGCCCGTTCTCAATGCCAGAGCGTTGCCCCTGTAATCGACGTCTTCCATAATCAGGAACTTCTTGTTCGCGTTGTCTATGCTCCTGAACATATCTCCGACCTTATTGGAGTCGGCAGCGCGTATTACCGTCCAGTCGCCCAATATGTAACGGCAGTAAACCTTCGTGGCGGGTGCGCCCACCCCTTCGGGTCTGGGCACGTACTCTACCTTCTGAGTCATCTCCTCGTCCATATAGGTCTTGACGAAGGTCAGCCCTTCGAGCACCATTATGGTATCGCGGTCGGCGGGCGTTTCGCCGTCGCCTACGATTGTGTTCGAAACGAGCAAATCGCCGTTTTTATACTTTTTCCCGCTTTCGCTGTTCGCGTCGGCGTATTCCGTCGTCTTGTCGCTCAAAGCCTTGCCCGTTTCGTCGGTAACTATAAGATAGTAGTTAATCTTTGCCGAAGGCACCCACTTTGCGCATACCACGGCTTCCGTATCGCTCGTGACTTTGAAATTGTTACTCTCGCTGTCAGCAATCAGCTTGCTTTCGTCGCATACTACGGTAACGTCCTTTTCGGTAATGCGGTCGGTCTTGCCCACTCTCGTAAACAGCGGTCTGTCCGTTTCGATATCGATAACCTGACTGCCGTTCTGCGTTAAGGGTACTACCGCAACCGTTACGTTGTCCTCGCTTGTCGCGTCGAATTCTTCGGAGATATTGCCGTCCGCATCGGGAGTGTAAGTATATTCGTACTTTATCTCGCCGACAAGGGTCGTATCGGGAGCGTCCTCCGCGGTGTAGCGGGCGGGCTCGTACCAGCCGATAAAATCGTAGCCCTTGCGCCCGACTTTCACACCCTCTTTGGCGGTTTGCGGCGTAATGTTGAAGAAAGGCACTTCAAGGTTGCCCGCCTTGTAGTAAATGTCGAGTACGGATATCGTCGTGGAGTCGTTGAACTCCCCGCCGTTGGAGTAGTAAGTGACCTTACCGTCATAACCCGCCCGCAACTCGGACAGACCCGGTCTGCCTATCTTGCAGCCGACGAGCGTGCACGCAAGGCACGCCGCCGCAAATACTATTAGCAAGTAAACCTTTAATCTCTTAGTCATCGGTTTTTTCTTCTCCGCTGTTTTCCTGTTGATTATTTTCCTCTTCGGGCTTTTCGCCGTCAACGCTTTCGTCCGCCGTTTCCTCGGCTTCGTCGGTTGCTTCCGCAGTTTCCGCGGCCGCTTCCTCCGCCGTTGCGCTCTCGTCGCTTGCGCCGTACGAAGCTACCGCGCCGCGCTTTTTGAGCACGATTACCACAACCGCTACAGCCGCCGCCACAATCAGAACCGCGCCGATTACTATAACTGCTATAATGCCGCCCGAAAGCCCTTCCTTTGCGGGAGCTTCCACGGGTGCGTCGTCGGATACGGTGATTTCCACGTCCGCAGTCTTGCCCGCGAATGCGCCAATGCCCTCCAAGGTCACGAACGTGTCGTAATTTTCAAGAGCTCTGTTATGGCGGTCGCTCAGCTTGAAGTTGCCGCTTGCGCTGACTACTTTGGTCGAATAGTCGTCGTAGGTAACCAGAATCTTAACGCCGCTTAAAGAGAACCTCGAACCCGTGCGGTATACCGTGCGGTGAGTCGAGCTTACGTCGAGCGTCACGTCGCTGACCGCAGCCTGTAAGCCGAACTTGGGCTTAACCGCGACGAGCGCGCTTTCCACGCTGAACAGCTTTGCCGCTTTCTCTTCGCCGATATAGCCCAGCTGAGCGTCCGTTCTTAAACTGTTGTACAGTCCGTGCGCGTACTTTACTGTTTCGGCAAAAGCCGCTACCTTCTCGTCGTCGGTGCCGACCTTCCAGCCGTTAATGGTTGCAATATCGTACAAGCCGTCGATTATATTCAACAGTTCTCTCGTGCTGTCTTCGGGCATTTCCGCAAGCACGGTTTTATTGAGTCCGAAGAAGCCGTTGTAAATATAGTTGTCGTAACCCGTTCCGTTGGAGGGATAGCTTATGCCTATCGTCCCCGTGAATACGGGAGTATCCGCAGGATGCTTTTTGATGTTGTTTATAAGATAGCCGGCTCCGCCGAAGTTGATATAGAAGAAGGAGTTCGAAGAGAAATCATTCTTGTCTATCGGGTTATCCATAACGCCTTCAAGCAGCGTGGGCGCCTGAATGCTCTCGAAACGGTAATCGATGATTCCCGCGGAGAAGAACGCGCCGTTGCCGATAAGTTTCAGCGAGTAAGGAAGAACTACTCTGTACAAGTTGTCCCTTTCGGTGTATGAGAACGCGTAGTCGAGCAGCGATACCGTGCCTTCCTTGACCGTGTAAGTCAATATGTCGCCGTCGCGTAAGGCAATTTTGCCGGCGGGGTACGCCGTAAGCTCGTAGACCTTGTTTTCCTTATCTATATATCTGTAAAGAACGCCGTTGTCGTCGAAATAATTTTCGTTGCCCTCGGCAACCGTTATCGCGGTGAAGTATTTATTGGCTGCAAACGCCGCCTTGCCCACGTAGGTGCAGCTTGCGGGTATTGCTGCTTCGCTTATCTTCGTGCCGAAGAACGCGTAGTCGCCTATGCCTTCGAGCTTGTCGCCGATCGTGACTTCGGCAAGATTTTTCGCCATCTGGAACGCGCAGGCGTGAATTTCAACCGCCGCCGAAAGATCAATCTCCGTGAGATCGGAGCAGTTCTCGAAAGCGTAGCTTCCTACCTTGGTCACTCTGTTTATGCCCGTGACCATAACGTCTGCAAGCTCGGTGCAGTTTGCAAACGCCATAGCGCCTATTTCCTTCACCTTGTTGAGGTTGATTTCTCTTAGCCTCGTGTAGGCAAACGCGCCTTCGCCTATCCTTTCTATTTTATCGCCAAACTCTACGCTTGTCAACGTTTGAATGCCTAAGAACGTGTAGTCGCCCGTCGTTTCGGCTTTTTCACCGAATTCAACCGTGCGGAGCGAACTGCAACCCGCAAACACGTACGAACCCATCGTCTTAACCGAATTTATGTCGGCTTCGGTGAGCTTTACGCAGTTTGCAAACGCCATATTACCGATTGTCTTTACGCCAAACGGAAGATATACAAACAATAATCCGGAGTTGCCGAACGCACCCGCGCCGATATTTTCAAGGCTTGCAAGCGCGCTTAAATTGGTAGTTGCAAGCGACGCGCAGTCGTAGAACGCATAGTTTCCTATCGACGTCACACCCTTGGGAATTGTGATTTCCTTCAAGTCGGTACATCCGTAGAACGCATAAGCGGGAATTTCGGTTAAGTTTTCATTCAAGGTTACGCTTTCAAGACCCGTAAGTCCTCTGAAAGCGCTTGCGCCTATTTCGGTAACGTTGCTCAGATCGAGGCTCGTCAAGCCCGTGGCCATACGGCTTGTCGAGAACGCGTTAGGCGCGATTGCCGTAACGTTTCCGAGCTTGGTTATAAATTCGGCGTCTACTACGGCGGGAGCAAGCACGAGCGTCGTGCCCTTTATCACCTCGCCGCCTTGCCTTACCGAGAGCACGCCCTCGAACACGCCGTCGCCGAGTACGGGGTTAAACCCTTCGTTTGCATAGGGCGACGACAAGTGCGAACAGTTGCGGAACGCATAGTCGCCTACCGAGGCAACTTCCTTGCCCGTAATCGTGAACGTGGTTAGCGACGTGCAGTTTTCGAACGCGCGCGCACTTATCGAGCGCACCGCTTCGCCGCCCTCGGGATAGTCGTAAGTTACCGTTTCGAGACCGGTGCAACCCGCGAACGCGCCCGTACCTATTACGGGGCAGTTGATTTCGACCGAGGTAAGAGCGGTGCAGCCGCTGAACATATACGAGCCGATAGCCGTATCCTTACCTATCGTAACCTCTCCGAGCGCGGTACAGCCGCTGAATACCGACGAGCCCGCAACGTGCAGTCTTGTCAGATTAGCCTGTTTGAGCGCGGTACAGCCCGCGAACGTGCCGTCGTAAACCGTGCCTATCGCCTGCATATTTACAACCTCTTCGAGAGCCGTGCAGCCCGCGAACGCGTTTCTGCCCACCGTGAACAGCTTGCAGTTGGAAAGGTCTACGACTTCGAGCGACGTACAGCCGTCGAACGCTTCGTGATGAATGAGCGTTAAAGACGAATCGGGAATATCCTGCTTTTCCGTCTGCACGAAGCAGATAGCTTTAAGATTTTCACAGCCCTTGAACGCCCTCTTGCCTATCGTTGCTATACTCTTGGGTATGATTATTATCTCTAAGCCGAGGCAGTCCTTGAACGCCTCGTCGCTTATCTCCATAACCGACATATCTTCGGGGAAGGTAAGCACTCTGACGTTTTCGTACGTCTTGCCGCCGACGGTCACGCTGTCAACAAGCTCGCCGCCCATACCGCGGTACTTGGTAACCGAGGTGGCGCTCGTCGTGAACGGAGGTTCTATCGACAGAATAACGTCCGCCTTTATCTCCCTGCCGCCAGCCGTCTGCGCGACTGCGGAAATGCTGACTTTTTCGGAATACTTGCCCTCGTAAAGGATTTCCACGTTGCCGTTTTCATCGACGGGAGCGTAATTTTCGTTGCCCGAACGCCACTCCCATACGAGGTCGTCGGTGGGGTAATACCAGGGATCGGGCACGGGGATAAGCTTAATCTTCTGCCCCGGGTTCACCTTTACCTCGCCTACCGCCTTTTCGAGGTTTTCCAGACCGTTTATTATCGCTCCGAACGTTGCCGTTACGTTTACTCTGTCAAGCGTCTCTTCGCTTTCCGTAACTTTCAGCATTACCGTTCGGGTAAACTGCCTGCCGTTTGCGTCGTTGCCGCCGCGCACGGTCAGCATTGTTCTGCCTTCGGATACGGCGAACACTTCGCCGTTCTTGACTTTGGCTACGCCCGTATTGCCCGTGCTCCAATCGAAGTTGGACAAATCCCAGTTGGCGGTCCTGTTTTCGTCGCCGTTTAACACGCCGAACTTGACCGCGGTATTCTTTGCCACGGTAACGGTCGCGCCCTCTTCCAGCTCCTCGCCGCCGTAGGTCAGAGTGAAGCTGCCGGGAGTAACCGACGAGGTCTTGGTATAGTTGAGGTCGAGGTTATAAGTGTTATGGTTGAGCGCGTAGTCGTCGATTTCAACCCACAGCTTACCCCTGTATTCCTCGTAGAAATCAGTTATATCTATCGATACGTTGGTTATCGAATTTCTGCGGGCGTTGAGAACGGGTATTACGTACTCGGTCGCAAGCTTGATTTCCGTCGTCGTAAGGTCGGTGACGCCCTCGGTATCCGCGTAGCATAAAATTACCGACTGCGGATAGTGATTGTCGAATATATCCAGTTTAAGGAATACCTTCTGATAGTCCTTGTCGTTCTCGTCTTTGAGGTTCTGGAACTCCAAGCGGCTGTCCACGAGTACGGGAGCCTCGTAGTCGACGTAGAAATTCATAGAGAACGAATTATTCGCGTATACTCCGTACGTTTCGCCCTTTTCGTTCTTTAATGCGTTTTCGTCGCCGTTGACGTACGCCTCGTAATCGTTATAGTCGAAGTAGAATCTGAAATCCAGGTTATACTTGCCGTTTGCCGCCAGACCCAGCTCGTCGGGTTTAAGCTCCAAAAGCACCTGCGAGGGGTGCGCGCTGCCGCCGCCCGCATACGATTTGTTGGAGCGGTAAACCACGCGCGTTTCGTTGCCGTTCTCGTCCTTTATAATCTCGCCCGTGTCGACGTTGGTCAGCGTGTAGGTTACCACCTCCGCGCCGCGCAGAAGTCCCGCATACAATGCCTTGATTCCCGCCGTCGTAAGGTAGTTCGAGGGGTCGTTTTCACCGTAGAATTCGTGGAAGTCACGCGATACGGCTATGTGCTCCTCTTCAACGTAAATATATTCGTTGGTGTGCTCCTTCGCCTCGTCCTGAACGTAGAGGAACGAACCGAGAGGTATTGAGTAATTGTATCCCGAATAATATGCGTAAGGCTGAGTTGCCCATACTCGGGGCTGCGCCCTCTCCTCGTCTTTTAACGAACCGTTCTTTGCGTCCTCGGCAACGTCGAAGCAGGTCAAGTCCATCATAGGCGCGTCTTTCCAGTCGCCGTAGAAGCCCATAAACGGAAGATTTAAATCGCACTGAGCGCCGTCCTGCGATATAAGCTGTAAGAAGCCCTCGACGAACATACCGTTGGCAAAGCTTTCGTTGAGGTATTTCTTTTCCGCGTCGGTCAGCTTTAAGGTTACCTGTACGGCTTTATCTTCGCCCGCGGCGACGCTGAACGTGCCGCCTTCCGCGACCTTGCTTCCGCCTACCGTCCACTGCGCGTTGCTGTTCAAAAGGTACGCCTTTTCTGCAACCGACATCTTATCCGCGCCGACCGTTTCGGTCATAAATATGCTGTTGGTTTTAAACGTGAGTGGCGCGTCGCCGAAGTTCTTAACGTAGAACTTAATGGTGTACTCACCCTTTTTCGAGGGGTCGTCGCCAAGCTCGGCTTTGGGTCTGCCGTCCTCGCACATCTTGTCCTCGTCCTTGGTGTAAAGGTACGCCTTGGTGCCGAAAACGTTTTTGAGCGTCGCAAGACCCGCGCCCTGCTTTCTGGGCGAGTAGGGCAGTTTATACGTGTCATATACCGTGACCGCCGTACTCATTACTATATTATTGGTAAGCTTGGTCAGTGCCAGCGCTTCGGCGGCGGTGATTTCCGCCGACTCGCCGCTCTTCCACAGCTCGGTGTGCTCCTGTTTGAGATAGCTCTTGAAGATAGCCTCGAAACCCGCGAGGTTGGGGCACGCCATCGAGGTGCCGCTCATCTCGTCGTAATAGCCGCCCGCAACCGCGGAGGTTATTTCGCCGCCGTGCGAGGTAACGTCCGGCTTCAATTTCAGATCGGGAGTGGAGCCCCACGACGAGTAGTCGTTCATAAACGGACCCGCCTGGTAGCTCTTGCTTATGGTTATATAACCCTGGTTGTTTTTGGCGCCGTTGATTAAATCGAGACCCGCGTCCATAGTTACGGATATTGCGGGAACGCGCTCGCGCATATCGCCCAGCGACATTCTTATCGAACCCGAAACGTTGTTGTACACGATTACGGCAGCCGCGCCTATCTTTACGCCGCCGTCGACGACGTTCATTGCCGTGCTGATTTTGTCCTTGAAGGGCTTGCCGCCTCTCCTTACTACCGCAATTACCTTTTCGCCGGGGTACTCGGGTTTAAGCGCTCTCTTTATATGCGGCATATAGTCGGTCGGAAGACCCGTGCCGGGGATAACTACGTATCTGAACGTGGCGCTCTGCTGATCGCCCAGCATTTCCTGCACGAAATCGTACGCTTCCGAGTCCTCGTTGCGCGACTCTTCGAAATATATCGCCTTGCCGTCGCCTATATTGTTGCCCTTCGTGTCGTACTCGTTAGCCATTAAATAGGACGAATACTGACCGTTGATACTCGCAACGGAAAGCGCGCCCGTAAAGGTCGAGGGCGAACCTACCGTGCCCGAGTCGGGGTTGGAGGTGAGGTTGGTACCGAAAGCACTGCCGAAGCCCGCCGAGAAATCGTTGCTCGCCGCCACGATGAGGGAAATGCCCTTGTCCCTTATGCGCTGGTAAACGCTCTTCATAAGGAAGCCTTCTTCGTCCTCTTCCTTTGCTCCGCTGGGGCAGAGCGCACGCGATGAGAAGCCCGCGCTCGTACCGAGCGACATATTTATTACGTCTACGTTTAAGTTATAGCAGTCTTCGAGCGCGTCGAGAATGTCGACCGCCTCCGCACCGCCTATCTCGTCGTCGTCGAGGTTGTCCGTGAACACCTTGCAGATTACGAGCTGCGCCTCGGGCGCAACGCCGCGGAAGGGCACGTTGTATTCGTTGCCCTCTTCGTCCGTCGCCGTGGGAATATTGCCGTCCTTATCGGTGTAGTAGTCCGCCTTGCCCGCAACTATGCCCGCAACGTGCGTGCCGTGCTGGGAGTACGAGGGGAATACGTCGGTATCTCTGTCCGCGTAGTCGAACGCGAACGGCACCTTTTTGCTGATGTATACATCGTCCGTTGTCGCGCCTATGTTTTTGAGCGACTGGAAAGGTACGGGGTCGGTACCGAACTCTTCGGTATAGCCCGCAACCGTATTTGCGATTTTGTCGTTCACTACCTCGTAGGTGAACGAAAGGGGATTGTTGTCGGTAAGCGGGTCCTTGGTGAACGCGGGGTGGGTGTAATCCAGACCCGTATCGAGAATAGCTACCGTCATACCGCTGCCGTCGTAGCCCTCGTTGACCCACTGCTCCGAATTGTAAATGCCCGTCTTGTAAATGTTACTGTCGTTTTTCTGTGCGCCGTCCGTTTCCTTTATGGCTTTGGGGCGGGCGTACGTCGAGCCGACGGATACGGTGTTGACGCCGTTCAATCCCTTGATTTTGGAGTATTCGGAAAGCTTTACGTCGATTGCAACCGCGTTGGCTATCGAGGAATAACTGCTTCTGAACTCGTAGCTTATGCCCGCGCGTTTGAGCTCGGTCAAAAACTCCTGCTGTTCCGCGGCAATTTCCCTGCGGTCGGCGGCGTCGTTCTCGTCGCGTTCGGAAAGGGGCTTGCCCTTCAACGTGACGATAAGCGTGCGCGTGAGCGAAAGCGTGTCGTAAGATACGCCGTCGTCCCTTATAACGTCCTTCGAGAAGTTGTCGATTTTAACCTTCGTCAGGTCGATTTTTCCGTTTGCGTTTTCGAAATCGAGGCTGTGAGTTTCGGTCGCCGAAGCAGTTAAGCCCGAGTCGCCTTTACCCGCAAATGCGGTAAACTGACCCGCGGCAACGCTTGCGCACATTGCCACGCCCAGTCCTATACACGCCGCCCTGCGGCTCATTGCCCTTGTAAATTTCAATTTCATTTTCACTGTTCCTCAAATTTTACGCTTGACCGTCAGTACCTTCTTCGGTTTCTTCCTCTACGGGAGTAACCGTCATTTCGTTAGCCCCGGTTTCCCCGTTATAAGTTACCTGCGCCGTGAATTTTTTGCCGTTTAAGTCCGTCAGTTCATACGTCCTGCCGTCTTCGCCGATAGCCTTATAAGTGTACGCTTTGGTATAGTTGCCGTGGTATTTTTTCAGCCATACCGTGTCATTCCCTTCGCCGAACACGTAGGTTAAAACGTCTTCTCCCGCAACGACGGTTACCTCTGTCAGAGATTTTATCGTCATTACGTAAGTTTTACCGTCTTCGCTCATCGTAACCTGCGCGATGAATTTGTCGCCGTTTAAGCCCGTCAGTCTGTAAATCCTGTCGTCTTCGCTGATTACCTCGTAAATGTACGCTTTGGTATATCCGTCTTCGCCTTTCAGCCATAACGTTTCCGCCTCTTCGCCGAACGCGTAGGTCTTGGCATCTTCGCCCTCTCCGACGGTTGCCTCGAAGGAAATTTTGAGTTGTACCGTCATTTCGTAAGTTTCGGTTTCTTCGTTATAAACAAGCGTCGCTAAGAATTTGTCGCCGTTTGCGTCGGTCAGCTCACTTATCATATTGCTGTGTTCTTCGTCTGCCTCCTTGATATCGACAGACTTGTCGTAAGCCTTGGTATAGCCGCTGCCGTCCTTTATCCACACGGTGGATACGCCGAACGCGTAAGTTACGCCGTCCTTAACCGCTTCGAGCTGGTCGGTTACTTTGAACTCTATAACCGCACCGACTCGCGACATTTCGCCGTTATACCTTACGCCGTCGTTGTCTATAATTTCGCAGAGTACGCTGGTTACGATTTCATACGTGTAAGCCTTCTGCGTATACTCGGTCGCGTCGCTGTCCTTTACCCATACGCCGGAAACGCCGTCGAAGAAGTAGTCTTTGCCGTCGCGGCTGTCGTTATAAATAATGTAGACAGTACGTCCGTAATACATATCGACTTCAACCGTGTTGAACGACTTGCCTTTGCCCGAATACTTGCCGTCGGCAACTTGGAGTACGCTGAGTCCGCTCTCCGCGCTGATATAGGGATTGCCGAGCGCGTCGATATTGTAGGAATATTTTACAGGATCGCCCGTTACGGGAGTGTACGTAGCCGTGCCGCTCGTATATTTGCTTCCGCCCAGTCCGTCGAACTTCCAGCCCGAACCGTCCTCCGCGGTGTACGTGCCTCTGTACGCGTCCGCTTTCGCGCTTCTCACGCATTTAACGTCCTCGTATCCGCCGTCCCCGTAGATATAAGCTATGCTCATTGCGTCGTCGCCCAAAAGGGTTATCAGCGTAATATCTTCGCCATCGGTATGCGTGAGAGTATTTTCCGCAGGGTCGTAAACGAACTGCTTGCCGCCGATTTCGACGTTAAGATGTCCGCCAACCTCGCCGATAACCAAAGGTGCGTCGGTATCCGCAATCAGCCAGCTGTCCGCAAAGCCCGTCCTGAATACGAGCGTCTTATTGTTCCATTCAAAGCCCGTCGCCGTCGCCGTGAGCGCCTTGCCGTCAACCTTGACAGCGCCGCCTTCCACGGTGTACGCAAGCTTGCCGACGTCGTTGCCGTCGGTAACGACTACGCTGCCGCCGACCTCGGACTTGCCGTCGAAGTAGTAGCTGACGTCGCCGTCGTACAGCGTTACGCCGTACCAGCCGTCGCGCCTGCCAAGCTGTCCGCTTACGGGCTGCTCCGCCTCGATCTCTTCAACCGAAACTCTGTTTTCCGCTTCGTTATAAACAATATTATAAGTCTTGCCGCCAACCGTCATCGTGCCGTGCTGAGCGTCGGTAAGCGCGTAAGTGCCACGCCTCGTAACGCCGCCCGCCGTCCTTATCGAAACTTCCGCGCTCTCCGCGGTCGCGCTTCTGCCGTTGAAGGTGACCGTGTCCAGACTGTCGCCGTCACCCGTCCACAAGCCGAGGAATACGTCGTAAATATTGAATTCGTAGCTGCGGTATTCGCCGTAAAGCCGCGAATAGAACGAGCCCGTCGCCGTATTGCTTTCGCCGTTGTAAACCAGGTCGCCGTACTGCGTGTCGCCCACGTAAATTCTCAGATGTCTGCCATCCTGTACGGAGAATACGTCGTATTCCGCTTCGAGCGTGAGCGAATCGCCGCCCGAGTAGGTTATTACCGCACTGCCGTAGCCGTCCGTGCCTATGCCTCCCAGCTCGATTTTGAACTGCTCTTTTTCGGTTACCATAAACCAGTCGCCCGTAAAGCCGTCGCTTACGTAGTACGTTTCGCCGTTTATGACGAGAGCGCCGTTGCTTAAAGTCGCCTTGTATTTTACGTTGCCGATTTCGAAGCCGACTTCGCTGTTATTCTCATACTTGAAATTCTGCGCCTCCACGCCGTTGAGCGTAACACCGCCCTCGCCGTCGAACGTAAATTCGACCGCGGAATTTGCCGACTTCTTCCAGCTGCCCTTAAATCCGTCTATGGCGGATACGGGAACGCCGTTCACCGTGTCGACCGTACCGTCGCCGTTGAGCGTTACGGTAGCCTGCCTTGCCGTTATCTCGTTGCCCGCTATGGCAAAAGTGATTACGAAGCTGTCGCCCGAGGGGGTGAACGTGAACGCCGAAGACGTCGTTCTGCCCGTCATAACGCCAGTACCGTTGTTGCGGAACAGATAGAACACGCCGCCCGCGTCCTTATACTCGCCGTAAACGAAATCCGCCGAAGCCTTCGTCGCACGCAGCGTAGCGTACTCGTTCGTGTAGCTTACCTGCTGGGAAGAACCGCTCGTCGTCATTATCGTTATATACGCCGAAAGGTCGAGCGCGCCGCCTTCCGCCTTGCCGCCGTAGGCAAAATAGCCGCCGTTGGTTTCGAATTCGCTGTAAGAGAGCGAGGCAAGACAGCTGCGGTAAATTATTATCTCCGCGCCGTGCGCCGCGCCGCTGTACGAATATACGCAGTTGAACGACAGACCGCCGTTTCTTATTTCAGCGGTGCCGTCCTTATTGAGTTTTATATACGCGCCGTTGGAGTAAGCCGTTTCTTCTACGTAATACGTACCCGCGATTTCGGTATAGTCGGCGTATCCGACGTAGAGCTGAATTTCGTCCTGATTGGGCACGAAGCCGCAAGGTACTTTCTTGGTCAATTCCGCGTCGAAGTAGTATCCCCAGCTGCGGTGACCCTGCGCGTTCGTCGCGTATTCAGGCAGACCGCCGGACTGCTTGTACCAGTCGCTGAGGGGCATATATCCTGCAACCGAAACGCTCTTTTCCTGCGTTGCGCCGTTCATTATCTTAACGGTGACGGTGCGCGCCGCCGCTGCCGCGTTTATTTCGGGAAGCTTGCCTTCCGCGAACGTCCACTCGCCCGCGGTCCAGCCGAGAGCCGTAAAGGTCGCCTCCGTAGGGCTTTCCACCGCCGTCTGATTGCCGTATTCGGTCAAAGCCACGTAATCGGCCAGCTTCTGCTCGGAAGAGGCGGGCTTTGCATATTGTCCCGCGAACGCGCCCGTACTCATAAAATCCGCGCCGAATCTGCTCGCCGCCGACAGTTTGTTGACGCTTGCGCTCGTATAGTTAGCCGCATAGCAACCCGCTATGACCGTATTGTCTTCCGCATAGCCTGCGATGCCGCCCGCGTAAGCGCCTCTGAAATCTTCCAGAATCAACCCTTCGAGAGAGTTGTTAGCCGAAATCTGCGCCGTGGAATAGCAGTTTGCAACCGAGGAAAATCTGCTGAGCGTGCCGACTATGCCGCCCGTATGCATACCGCCGTTTACCGAGCCGTGCGAATAGCTGTTGACTACGTAGGCAATCGCGCTTTCATCCGCCGACACGAGATTGCCGACCAGTCCGCCCATAGAATGGGGACTGCCCGTACCTTCTAAGAATACGTCCGCCGAGCTGGAACTTACCGAAGCCGAATGGGAAACCGTGCCCATTCTCGTTTCGGCGTACGCCGCCTGCAATCTGCCGACCAGTCCGCCCGCGTTTATTATCTGATTGTTGTCGTTTACTACGGTTATAAATCCGTCGTCGCCCGTCACCGCTTTGCAGTTGATTATTTCGGCGCCGATACCCCAGCCCAGAACCGAACCGACGAAAGTGCCTTCGCCCGCGGTCGCAGGGTGAACCTGTATATTGTAATTTTCGAGAGTAAGATTTTTTATTACCGCGGGGATTATGTTATTACCGCTGTCCACGGTAGCAACCGCGTACCCGAACAGTCCGACGTTAGGAAGATACTCGCGAGTGTAAGAGCTCTGGTCGTAAACCTCGTCGGTGATATAGAAATTGCTTATCTTGTGACCGTTGCCGTCGAACGTGCCGCTGAACGCCGAAATCTCCGTGGAGTGGTCGCCTATAACGTACAGCTGCTCGCCCTGCATATCGATGTCGGCGGTCAGCTTGTAGTGCATCGACGCGTAATTGCCGTTGTAAAAGTCGTCGTTGACCATTACCGCGAAATAGTACATATCTATGGGCCTGCTCAGCTCGAAGGGATGCTCTTCGGAGCCGTCGCCGAACCTGAAGTCCTCCACGTTGGCAAACGATTCCTGCAAATCGAGGTTGAGCAAGTCTATCTCGCCGTCGTCGGTCACTTCGCTGACAACGTAGTAGCCGTCTTCGTCCTCTTCGAGCAGCGACGAGCCGTATCTAACCGTGTAGCTGTCCTTGTAATAGGGGCTTATCCACAGCTTGAATTTCAGGCTTTCGCCCGAAATAACCCTGACCTTTTCACCCAGCTCTTTGCCGTCCTCGCCGAGGAATTTTATTCTGCGGTCTTCGCCTCTGTACGGGTTGCCATTGTCGTCCTTCAACTCCTCCGACTTGTACAGGGTAAGCGTATGCACCGCGCTCAGTCCCGTTACGCCTACCGTGGAGTTGCTCTCCATCGTAAACGAGTAAACGCCGTCCGCGTCGGGCTGAATGAGCACGTTGTTTAAGCTGACTACGGGCGTGCCCGTGGCGTTGGAACCGACGAGCACCTTAAAGCGGACGTCAACGCCCTCCTTTACCTTGCCGCCGAACCTGAAGCTTTCACCCTTTTCGTCGAGCTCGGCAAGGTCGCCCTCGAACACGATATCCATACCCTTGCCGGTCAAATCGAGCGTAAAATATTCGGGAGGCGTTTCGTCGACGACGCCCGAAGACGCGCCGCTGTCACCGTCCGAAGTGTTGCAGGCGACAGCGCCGCAAAGGCACCCTGCAGCCGCCGCAACCGTTATCCCGATTAAGAATTTCCTGAATTTATTCATTATTTATTCTCCACATAAATAATCGTAAAAATTAACGATTACTTCGTAAAAAAGCTGTGAGAAGTACTCGACTCCGCCCGAAAGCGGACTATAACCCTATTTTCTCATTCTTTTCTATAATAACATACACGAAAAAATATTGCAAAATAATAAGGGCTTTTTATGAAATAATTTTCTATAAAAATTACTTATATTTGCGGTTATTTTCCTTTACTTATCTATTTTATGCAAAATTTAACTGCATAAACTTATAAACCCCGCGGCAATTTTGCCGCGGGGTTTATTTTTAAAAATTATTTAATTGGACTGAGGGCGCGAAAGCACTATGGTTTCGCTTCTGCCTCTGTCGGGGAACGTAAGGTGGTGAATGGTCAGCTTATACGCTTCGTTCAGGGCGAACGTGAATTTGAACGTATCGTCGTTTCTGCCCGAAACGTACGTGCCCGTAAATTCGCGCGTTTCCGCGTCGTAGGTATAGCCGTATACGCAGTTGACCGTACTCTTGCCGTCGGTGACACTGACCGCCATAGTGCCCGCCGTTGCCGATTCGGGCGTGAACGTAACCGTTACGTCCGCCGCTACGGGCGCGCCGTTTTCGACCATATTTATAAAGCCGAATTTGCCCGTGTAGCTGCCCGTAAACATATCGTCGACCGAGGGCGCCGCAATTACGTTTATGCCGATAAGCTTATACGCCGCGGGATGACCCGAAGAGTTGGTGTAAATGGAGTTGACGTATACTCCGACAGGCTCGTCGGTTGCCGCAAGCGCGGTGATCTTGCTCACCTTGGTGCCGTCGGCAAGTTCAAGACCGTCTTCCAGACTGATATACGGAGAGGTCGTTTCGCCCGTGTCCAGCTCGGTTACGAAGCTTGCATCGACGTAGCTTGCCTCGGAGGCGATTGCCGTTCCGCGGATATACAGCGACTGTCCCTCGTAAATGGTCAGCGCCGATTCGGGATTGGCGTAGCTGTACTCGGTACTCGTCCAGGTGTGCGTTTCGCTGCCGCCCGCGTCACTGTAAAGGTACGCCTGCGCGTTGAGCGCGGTGGGCACGCCCTTTGCTATATTCAGTTTCAGCTCGCGCTCGCACCTGCCGCTCAGCGTTCTGAGCACGATAGTTATTTCACCAGAGTGCTGCGCGTTGATTAATACTTCGTTCTCGCCGCGTCTGAAATGTCCGATTATGTGGTAAACGTTGTCCGCCGTTGCTCCCAGCGCTATTTCGCCCGTGGGCGCTTGGAGATATACGCTCAGAGGGTCGAATTCGAGTTTAGCCGTATCCGAAGGCTGAACGTTGGATATCTTGAATATCGCGGGCGTGTTGGCAGAAATTTCCACGACGTCGCCCTCTGATATCAGTTGGTTATCGTAGCTTATATCGAAAGAGTGTATATACACGCTTTCCGCGGGGTAGGGGTTCTCCTCTACCTGTTCGCCCGCAACCTTCAACGTCTGGGTGAACGATATATTCCTGATAACGATATAGGGGTGGTCCTCGTCGTAAACGCCGCCGCCCGGTTTATTATCGCCCTCCTCGTAGTAGTACTTCCTTGTATCGCCTTCGGAAAATCCTTCGGGAACGGGTCTTGCAATCTGATTGCCGTTTCTGTCCAGAAGGGGCGTGCCGTCCGGCTTTTGCTTGTAGCCGTCGATAACTATCGCGGGGTCGCCCACTACCGGCGTCTTTATCTTCGCGCCGTTGACGTCCTTTGCGATTACCATAACCGCGTCGCCGTTTTCGTCCTTTTCGTATAAGGGATTACCGTTTTCGTCTTCCTTTATTATCGGCTGACCTTCCTCGTCGAGTACGGGTTTTCCTTGCGCGTCCGTCTGATAAATCCATTTGTAAGTGTACTGGTACGTGTAGGTCTTTCTCGGCTCCGTCTTAACCTTGCCGTCTTTGTCCTTTACGGTGACGGGATTGCCCTGTTCGTCCTTTTTGATTACGGGGTCGCCCTCGTCGTCGTATTTGATATTACCGTTTTCCAGCGTTTCATACTCGTAAACGGGGTCGTAAATGACGTTGCCGCTTGCGTCCTTTTCATAAACGTAGTTGGTTTCGTACGACTCCACGCCCTCGGAGTTGATGGGATAAATTTCGCTGAAAATTACGTCGCCGTCCTCACCGTAAATTACTTCGCCCGTATTCGTGCCGTCAAACGTGTTGGCAAGCATCCAGCTACGGATAATTTTGGTCTTTACGTTGAGCGTCTTTATCTCGCCAGTAGGATAGGTTACGAAATCCACGTAGTAACGGCAGAAATGCACGTCCTCCATACGGCTGAACTCGAACGCGCATACGTAGCTGCCGTCCGACTGTTTGGAATAGGTCTTCTCTTCGTACTTGATGGCGTTTTCCGACTTCGACGCTTCGAAGTATGTTAACAGCGTGTCTTCCGCGCCGTAAGTTGCCTTCATACCGCCGCCCGAAGAGTAGCCGTAGCCCTTTAAATTGTTTTCGGTAACGCTCTCGTCGACGCGGGGATCGTACGGATTGCCGTTGGCGTTCAGCTCCGCGGAAATGCCGAAGGGTTTACCGTCGTCGTCGCGCGAATACCAGAAATCCCTGCGGTTGCCGCCGTCGTGCACGAGGGTGTAATTGTCGCCGTAATAGTTATAGAAAGCGTTCGCCCTTACGTCCGTTCCGTTCGGGTCGCCCTCGACGTAATTGCCCTCGCTGCGCCTGATATTGCCGTTTAAAGTCGACGCGTAGAGCACAACGTCGCGCAAATCCTCAATCGTGTCGTGCTTAGGCAGTTCGACGTCGAATTCTATGTCGCCCGCCGAGTGGAAAAGCACGTAGCGGCGGATACCCGCGGCTATATACGAGGGCAATTCCACGTCGTCTACCGAATTGTACTTATCCTTTTCGCCGAGCTTGGGAAGCGTAACGTCGAAGGTGTGCGCGGAGTTGAGCTTGCACGTGCGCGTCGCTCTGCCTTCCGTCGTTTCGGTGGGCTGAGTGACGTTCCAGTCGCTGTCGAACTCGTGCGCGTCGGGATCCACGGGTATCGCTTCCGCCTTGACGTCGCCGCAGGAAGAACACGTTCCCGTTCTCTGACCGGGGCGATCGCACGTCGCCTCGTAGTCGGTTTCAAAGACATAGTTGTGAGTATGCTTGTCGGAATTACAGCCCGCAAGCGTGGTTGCGCCCATAGTTGCCGCCATAGCGACGGCAGATATCATCGTCAATATTTTTTTGGTTTTCATAGTCGTTTTCCTGTTTATATTATAAGCCCCTTAAACATATATGCCGCAAGCGAACAGCCACTGACTGTTCTCGTCGCTGTTGTAGGCGGCGCCGTTTAAATCTTCCGCAAAGCCTTTGCCGTCGTTGAAATACCTCTGTGAAATGGCGAAGTCCTGCAAGAACTGCTTCAACTCCGCGTTCACGGGGTACGCTCCGTCGGGATTGAGCCTGCTGTAATGGGCGTAGCCGTTGGGACCCATAATGAAATCGTAATAATTTTTATACGTTCCGTCCTCGCCCTGCATCCAGTTATAGCTGTTCTTTGCCAAAATCGGGTGGTTGAGAGCCGCGCCCTCGTCGCCGTCGTTGCCGCTGTTGGCAAGTACGGGAAGAGGTTTGGTAATAACCGCGTAAATTCTGTAACGGACGGTATTGCCATCTCCTTCGTTTACTACGTAATAGTAATATCCGTCGTCGCCCTTTTCCACGCCCCTCTGGTTGAGTATATGCACGCCTCTTTTAGACGGCGCGTCGGGACTGTTGCCGAAGAGGGACGATTCGCCGACCAATTCGAACTCGCCCGCAGGCTTGAGCGGCGTCTTGGAAAAGTTCTCGGTTACGGGCACGTCGGAAGAGGTTCCCATAGGCCTTGTGAACTCGCCGTCGCGCTCGAATATAAAGTATATCGTGTGCGGATAGGAATATGATTTTTCACTCTCGGAATGGAGATTGAATATCATTACGTTGCCCACTTCCGACTTGTCAAGCTGATATTTGAGCCAAACGTTTTTGGTGTAATTGCCTTCCGCGCCGCCGTCGTCCTGAATTACCGCGGGATAGGGACTTATATACGCACTGCTTCCCATATGCAAATCGACTATGGGATTTATCTCGTCCGCCGTCACGTCAATAAGCGTCATAAACGAATACTCGCCGAATTCTTTGGGCTGGAACATAAAGAACTGCTTTTCTTCACTGCTCTGCAACGTATAGCTGTACGCGCCCGTAGAATTGAGCTTATAGTAACTTACGCTTTCGCCGCCTATCGTCATCGGCTGATTGCTCTTAGCCGCCTTCTTTAAATTATATACGGGCACGGTTACGTTGCTTTTATATCTCGACGCAACCAGCTCGTCCTTGCGCTCGGGACGGGCGGGGTTGGGGTCGTAGCAATATTTCTTGTTGAAATCCTCGGTCAGTACGAGCGTTACGTTAAAGTCGCCGTCAAGCTTCTTTATGCTCGCCACGCCGTTGGCGTTGAAGGGCGCGCGGTATATTTCGGGTCTGCCGTCGGTTATCTCCGTCCACTGCGCCTGCAACCTCGTTATGAGCGAATAGTTTGCCGAGGTGAACGCCGTTTCCACCGATTGCTCGACGGTTTTACCGTCTTCGTCCTTGACCTTTACGACTTCGCGGACGACCAGCTTTACCGTAAAGCTGTCCTCGGGAACGGGGTCGTCGGGAAGCGGAGTCACGGGAGTATTGCCGCCCGTACTTGTGGGCGGCGTATATTCGCCGCAACCCGCGAAACCTACCGCGAGAAGCAATACGGCAAGCACGACCGATAAAATTTTCAGTATACCTTTCCGCTTCGTCATTTCTTTTTAACCCTTTTGATTTTTCCGAAAAGACTCTTGATATCTTCCCACTTCAACTTTCTCACTGCGATATCCACGGCAAACAGCAATACGCACACGGTAAGCAGCGGAACGCTCAGCGATACGTTGTACAGGCCCACTTCGCTTTCGTCGTTGACTATCGTAAAGCTGCCCCTGTATACGTTGCCGTTTGCGCCTATCATCTTGTGAAGCGTGCCCTCGTCGTAGAGAGCAAAGCTGTCGTACTCGGACGGGTACGCCACGTGCACCGTGCGCTCCACGGAGTATTCGGGAACAATCTGTCCGTTTTTATCCGCGCGTTCCTTGTATTTGATTTTGACCGTGTACTTGCCCTCGTCCGCGGTGATAAAGGTCTGCGTAAGAGCCGACCCCGCGGGAGTAAGCGCAACCGGTCCCGTCGTCTTGGCCTTGACGCCGTTATCGAAGGTTATCTCCATAGAGGTTACCGCGTCGTATATGTTCTTTTCGACGGGTAAAAGGGTCACTTCGGCATAGCCGTTGCTTACCTCTATATCCACCGTGTACGGCTCCCTTATCCTCTCGTCGGGAACGTTGGAGGATGCTATGCCCTGCAACAGAAGGTCGCGCACGGGCTTATCCATATCCAGCCACTCGTCGTTGTAGCCGAGCGACAGTCCCGCCGCAAACGACGCAACTTTGCCGTTGCCGTAATCCCAGAAGGAGTACAGCGGCACTTCCACCGTGCTGTTATACTTGGGGTTTCTGTAATTGACCGCAAGCACGGTCGTAGCCGCGCCCTTTGCGCGCGAATATATAAATTTGTTTACGAGCGACGATTGAAGCCCGACGAGCGAAGCGGAATCGAAACCGCTTAAAACCTTTTCGCCGCCGCGCTTTACCTTGATGCCCGACATACTTCCGACGTTGTCGTTGACGTCAGCGGGCAGCTGCTTACCCAGCACCTCTTCCAGATTTTTCTCTGTGGAAATATCCATATAATCGCCGTCGCCGTTTTCGGCTATCGACCTTAAAAGACTCTCCGCATTGAAGTCCGCGTCCTGAGATACGCCGTCCCTGCCGACGTCGAGCGCGGAAGTCATAACCCGCCTGCTGCGGAGCGTCAGGACCGTGTCGCGCACCGACTGCGACGACGTTTCGGTAGTGAAATTCATACCGTCGGAGAATAACATCAGCTGTCTTTCGGCGTAATTGCCGCCCGTCGCCGTGGGGACGGCAAACTGCAACGCCGCGGGGATATTGGTGCCCTGGCGCACTTCGAGCGCATTTATCGCGTCGATTATTTCCTGCCTTCCGTCGGAAAGCTTTATAAGCTTGGGCTCCACGTCGTCGGGATTGCCGTTGAACTGTACGACCGAAACGGTGTCCTCGTCTTTGAGCAAGCCCACGACTTCGATAGCCGCTCTCTTTGCACGCTCCAGACGTCCTCCCTGTTCCATACTGCGCGACGTGTCTATTATCAGCGTGACAAGCTTTTCCTGTCCCTCGCTTCTGCCGTATACCACGGGCAGCATATCCGAAAGCGCGGTCAGCGCCTTCTGTTCGCCCTTGGCGTTATTCTGTATATTCGTATCGCCCAGCGTTACGAGGCTCTTGCCGAACATCTTTACGGCGGTATCCAGATTGTTTACGAACCGCAAGCCGTCGCCGCCGATTTCGGTTGCGTATTCGGTTGCCAGCACTACCGTGTCAAACTGATTTATCCATTCGAGAGAGGTGTTTATATCCGAACTGCCGTAATAGTACGACTTTACTTCCGCGTTTGCGCCGTAAGCTTCCTGTACAGCCGCGGCGTCGTCGATATCGTCGTAGATAACGAGAACGCTCTGCTTGCCCGCAACCTCCTGCGTGAACGAAATGACGTTGTTGAGCACGTTTTCGTCCTCTTCGGGGTTTGCCGCCCTGATTTTTACCTCGTAGTCGTACACGCCCGCTTCCGCGGTATACAGTTCGAGGTCGTAATAGTTGCTGCCGAAGATAAAGCTTTCCGTCTTGGTGGGAAGCTCGACCGCCTCCGCGCCGTCAACGTCCGTTCTGGTCCTTTTTACGTCGATAAACGCGCTGACCTCGAAGGGCGCCGTTACGCTGTTCCCCTCTCCGTCCGTTTCGGTTTTCGTCGCGGGGCAGTTGATATTGACCGTCAGCCGCGCCGAAGCTTTGCTGTTTAAGAAGGTCGTGGGCGTAAGTTCCGCCGCGGAAATCTGCACCTCGCGCTCGTCTTCTCTTATGTTGTCGTCAAGGAAAATGGCGTCGACGTGAACGTTGCGCTCGGCAAGCGCGTCCACCTGCCTTTTGAGCGCGTTGGCGTCCGATTCCGAGGTCTGTCTGCCGTCGGTTATCAGCACTATGCGCTTTATAACGTCCTCGCGGAACAGTCTGCCCGTGTATTTGAGCGCGCCGATTATATCTGTTCCCGACCTTTCGACGGTGGAGTTTTTAACGCTCTGCGTTTTACCGCCCAGAGGGGTAAGCAGCTGGGACTGTTTACCGAAGGTAACCACGCCCAGTTTGGAATTTTTCGGAAGCGATTTGCCGAGGTCGGATATATAGTCGTCGATTGCGCTTAAATTTCTGTCCGCCGAATAGGATACGTCGGCAACCACGTACACGTTGGTTTCGGTGACGGTGGTCACTATGCTCGTTCCCGCCGCGACGAACGCGATTAAAAGCGCCATTATGACGTGGATTATTCCCGACGCCACGTTGTGACCGTTTAAATTGTCCTTTCGTATCGCGATGGCGAACGGAACGACGAACAGCACGACGAGCGGCAACGCCAAAAACAATAGCCAGGGATTATCGAAGTTGATACTGTTCATAACAATACACCGCCCAATCCGCTACGACTATCACGGCGAGGATTATGAACGCATACAATAATTCCCCGTATCTTCCGTCGCGCTTTTTGGTAGAGATTTCCCCGCTGACCGTAAAGTGCGACTCGGCGGCGTTCAATGTGCGTTCCGCCACCGGTAACTGTGAATAAACTTTTGCAACCTGAGTTCCGTTGCTTGTAACCGCCGTAACCGTGTACTCGCCCACTTCCGTGAGTTCGTACTCCGCTATGGCGTCCGAAGTGCTTAAATATTCCTCTTTGCCCGAAGGGCTTTCCACCTTTACACCCGTGCAGTTTGCCGGCACGTTGACGGACATAGGCTCACCGCAGTACAGCTTTGCGCTGTCGACGAGCGAGGGGAAGGTGTACTCTATGAGATTGTACAGTATAATTCTGCCGTTGTACGACATTGCAAAGTCGGACGATTCGATTAAGTCGAGCCCGAACACGACCTCGCGGTTGCCGTATGCGTTGTTGCCCGCCAGAACTACGGGGTCGCCGCCGCAGTATACAAGCGTGGTAAATTCGCGGTAGGTGCCCAGCTTGATGTATTCCTTAACGTAGGTGCCCTCCGCCTTGTCGGTGTTTTTAAGAAGCGCTTCCACCCTGTTCTTCGAAGAAGGATTGAGCTGCAACCTCGTCGAGTTGGGAAGGATTTCCGCACTGCGCCTGGTAAAACCGGAGGTTTCGTCCACGCCCGTGTCGGGGTTGACAAACCACACCGCGCCGTCAGTCGGCATTGCCGCGGGCGTGTAATTCTGGAAGATATACAGTCCGTATTTACCCCTTACGTTGTCGTAGTTATATGCGTTATCGTTCGCCTCGACGACGTCGTAAGATATGCCGAGCGCGCTTAAAGTGAACTTAATAAAGTTGGGCTGGTTGCTGACTATGAGCGCTTTCGACTTTGCATCCGCGCGCTTATTGTACAAAGTTACGCTGTTGTCGAGCGTGAGGTTATCGCTCTGCTTTATCTTTACGGTGAGCGAAGTAAATTCTTCCTGAGTCCAGCTCATACTGAAATCCGCCGCCGCTCCCGCGGTTACGGAAACGTCCGCCGATGCCGCGGGACTGTTGCCGCCATCAACGAAAACTTCGACGGTCAGGGTAGCGTCGTTTTCATATGAAAACGCTTTGCCTTTGACCGTGAGATTTTTCTCGCCGCCGTACGTGTACGTCACTTCGTCCAGCGCGTAGTTGGTAACGTTGCCCGCCACGTTGATAACCTCGACGTTGGTCGCGTTTTCAACCGCTCTGTCGGTGATGAGATAGAATCTGCAGGAGGGGTTTTCTTCGAGATAGCGCGTAGCCATTTCCGCCGCGGTTGCGAGATTGGACGCCACATATGCGGGTTCCACCGCGTCGAGGCGCCTCAACGCCGTCCTCTTGTCGTCCACTTCCTTCATTACCATATCGGTAGTATTGCCCGTAGTGATAAGCGTGAACGTACTGCCGTCCGCCGCCGACGAAATCATCTTGCTTATGTGCTCCTTGCCCGCGTCGAAACGGCTTTCGCCGTCCTCCACGGTCTGCATACTCGCCGAGCCGTCGAGGATAAAGCAGTAGTCAAGCGCCTTGCCCGGCAGAGTGAACACGGGGTGCGCCAGTGCCCACGAAATTAAAATTACTATAAATATCTGCAATATGAGGCTGATTATGCCCGTAATTCTGTTGATGGGGTTTTTGCGCTTTAAAAACCTTTCGCTCAAAGTCCACAGATAGGTAGACGTTATCGTCTGCTCCGTGTACTTGCTCTTTATGATATATATGGCTATGAGGAAAGGTATTGCAAGCAGACCCAGAAGTCCGAGAGGATATAAAAGTCTCATTTGAGCACCCCCTCGTCCGTCAGTCTTTCGAAGAACATTTTGCCCACAGGATCTTCCGCGCCGACCAATAGATAGTCCGCGCCGCGCGCCGCGCAATAGTCGCGTATTCTGCCCGTGGCGTATTCGACCGCCTTTTTATAAGCCTGCGCAATTTCGCGCGTAATATTTTTGCGGTAATAACGGTTGTTGTCCTCGCTGTCGAAAAAGTGCATCTTTCCGCGCGCTTTGGGGCGCAGTTCTTCTTTCGAAAGCACCTGCACGCATAAAACGTGCCTCTTTTTCGAAGTGAGGTGGTCGATTGCCGACTCGTAGTCGTTGTCGGTTAAAAAGTCGGATATGATTATCGACATACCGTCGCCGTAGCCCACTGTGGACGGTACTATCGCGTCGGCAAGATAGCTGTCACCCGAAAAGGTTACGCCGTTGAGCGCATTAATCGAGCTGACGTATGCTTCCTTGCCCAGCATACCCGAAATGACGGCGTTGAGCTGCTTGTTCTGCACGGTATAGACGGACACTTTGTCCATTTCGCACACGGAAAGATAGGCGAACGCCGCCGCGATTTTCAGCGCCTGTTCGTCTTTCTTCGATTTCCCGAAACCCATTGAATTGCTTGCGTCGATGTAGATGCGGGTGTGCATCTGCCTCTCGTCTAAGAAAAGCTTTGTGTACAGCTTTTCGAAACGTGCGTAAGCGTTCCAGTCGATTTTGGTTATGTCGTCGCCAGGGGTGTACTCCCGGTAGTCGGCAAATTCGCACGACGAACCGTAAGTTTTACTCTTATGGTTGCCGCCGAACATACCCGCGACGTTGTTTTTGACGAGCATCTGCAACAACTCGATTTGCTGCAACAGCTCGTCGTCTATAACCGTTTTCGCCATTTTTTATCTGCTTAATTTTTTATTCTCTTGTATCAAAAGTCCTATTACGTCGTCCACGCCTAACTTCTCGTTAACCGCCGTGTAGTTGACTTTAATTCTGTGACGCAGTACGGGGCGGGCAAGCTCGTCTATATCCTCGTAGGATACGTTGTAGTTGCCGTTCATAAGCGCGCGTACCTTCGCCGCCGTTATAAGCGCCTGCGCCGCACGCGGAGAAGCGCCGTATTTGATATACTTCTTAGCAGTGTCGCTCGTCTTATCCAACTCGGGGTGTGTGTTCGAAACGAGGTTCACCGCGTAGTTTAATACGTCGTCTATTACGGGCACGTCCTTTGCGAGCGCTCTCATCGCCATTACCGTAGGTCCGTCTATTACCGCCTCCGCCGTCTCTTCCAGAGTTACCTGCGTCATATTGACTATGTCCGCAAGCTCCTGAACCGACGGGAACTTTACTATAAGCTTGAAGATGAAACGGTCCATCTGCGCTTCGGGCAAAGGATAAGTACCGTCCTGCTCTATGGGGTTCTCAGTCGCAAGCACGAAGAACGGCTCCTGCAATACGTACGTCTGCTTTGCCACCGTCACCTTGTGCTCCTGCATAACCTCGAGCATCGAAGACTGCGTCTTGGGCGTCGCACGGTTGATTTCGTCCGCAAGTACTAAGTTCGCGAATATGGGACCCTTCTGGAACACCGTTTCCATCTTGCCGTCCGGCTTCTTCTCTATTATGTTCGTGCCCGTTACGTCCGAAGGCATAAGGTCGGGCGTGAACTGTATACGCGAGAAAGGCAAGCCCAGGGTTTTGCCCAGCGAACGAACCAAACGCGTTTTACCTACGCCGGGTACGCCCTCCAACAGAACGTTGCCGCCCGCCACGATTGCGATAAGCACGTTGTCTATTATATCCTGCTGACCTACTACGTCTTTTGCAAGCTCAGCCTTTACCTTCGCGATTGAGCGGCTGAATTCCTTTACTTTTTCGGTGTTTTCCATTTTTTCTTCTCCGTTTTAATTGTTCGTATTGTCCATACCGTTGTTCAGATATGCGAAATATTGTCTTATATACGCCGCAACGTCATCGGGAGGGGGATTGTCGGAATTGAGATATCCCATCGCCCTGTCGTAATACTTGTGATAGAAAGTGTATTCGGGATTGTCGGGATTGACCGGATCACTGTACTTCTTCTTTTCGCCCGAATCGGGGTCGAGAATTTCGTCGTCGCTGCCGAACTCGTGTTTGCCATCGCCGTAGCCGCCTCCGTTTTCCTCTCTGTCGCCCTTGTTGCCTGTGCTTCCGCTATCGGTGGGCGAGGGCGCAACCGAATCGTTTTTGCCTACGTATACTCCGAATATACCCGACAGCGAGCCTCTTACGTAGTCGTCCATCATACAGTTGTACGACTGCTTTGCGAGCAACGAACGTACGCTTTCCGTAAACCCGTCAAGCTTTCCGGCGGTGTTTTCGTAAAATCCGTTGTCGTCGAATTTATAGAAATCCTGCGCGTGAGCTTCGAGCGTTGCCGCAAGAGAAGTATACGCGTTGTACAGCTCGTCGCCCTCCGCCGTCCTTAAAAACGCGGGCTGTTCGCTCTGGGGCGCGAACTTTGCAAGACGTGCGTCGGCAAGAGACCCTTTAAGCGCGTCGGCGAAAGCCTGTAACTTTGCCGCCGCCTCTTCCGCGGGCAACGGCGTGCCCTCCTCGGCGCCTTCCGCCTTGGGCTTATACTCAGCAAGGAAG
>CAMWKX010000003.1 GCA_947174955.1 uncultured Clostridia bacterium
GCTTTGGTGAATGATGAATATTTTAGAAGTTATTAAATACTGCAAGGATAGTAAGGGGGTAACGATACCCGGGTTGCAGGTAAAGTACGGCTTAACTTACAAAGAGACGAAATCGATTGTAGACAAACTTATAACCGAAGGCGAGCTTGCATATGACGGCGGAATAAAGTATAATTATGTCGGCAATTTCGGTGAACTGCACGAAATCGATTTTGACGAAGCCAAAGATGCAGCAAGGAGTAACGAAGAGCGCCGCCTTTACTTTGAAACTCACCGACGGGAAGTTGACCACAGACTGCGCGACTTAATTTTAAAGAACGAAGCCAACCGGGACGAGGACGATGACGAGGACGACGATATCGGCGACGATGAAGACGAAGCCTACGAAAAACTGCTGGAATCTCTCAGAGAAGAAGATGAAGAGGACGACGAAGACGACGATATTGCGGACAATCTGACGAATATGCGCAAACGCCTGGAAAATCTGAATAAACATTATAATATCAAACAGATTTTCAATAATTGCATTAACAGTCGGATAAAAACGGAAAACGACGGGGACGAATCGCGCAACGCGCTTACGTTACCCGACGGCGAGCAGTTTAATGTTGAATACGAAGACGGCATAATGCAATTGAGCTACGACGGTTTTGCTCCCGCCGATTGCAGGAGCGTGATGAGGGCGAATTTGATAATCAAAGAATATAAAAGTCTAGCTTATAAAGCTGACAAGATTGTGGCAACCGCCGAAAACGTTGCGGATACACTTACCGTTTTTCTCGAGCTGTATGCCGCAGTCGTGAGAATTAAACACGGAGATTGATATGAAGTATAAAGACAAATATTTTTCGATAATGGGCGATTCCATAAGCACGCTCTACGGATATAACCCCTTGGGGTTTGACAGTTTTTACAAATACGAGATGTGCGGACTCAGCGGGGTCAAGAATTACGAGGATACCTGGTGGGGACGTGTTATAAACGCTCTCGGGGGCAGATTGCTTGTCAACAATTCCTGGTCGGGAACCCTCGTCGTAAAGCACCCGCTGTGCCGTATTCCGTCGTATGCGTGCAGTGACGAGCGGACTTCGGGACTTGCAGAAAACGGTATATCACCCGACGTAATTATGATATATATGGGCACTAACGACGCCGGTTGGGAGGTTGAGCTTGTCGGCGGGGACGGCGATATCGCTTGCTTTGGCAATGCGTACAGGCTAATGCTCGAAAAGATAAAGCGCAATTACCCCGACGCGGAAATCTGGTGCTTTACGCTGTGCGGACGAGAGGGACGCGACGGCGGGTATATGAAAGATTACTGCGGCGTTATCCGCGAGTGTGTGAAAGAATACGGCTGTAAGCTGATAGATTTATACGGGCAGTCACGTGTATACGAAACGGTTGACGGACTTCATCCCGACGCGGAGGGAATGAAAACAATTGCGGAGCTCGTTCTCGGGCAAATAAAATAAAGGAATTTAAGTTTATGAATAAGATTTACGTTACGGGTGATACGCACGGAAACGACCTGCTGGCAATACATACTTTTTGCGACAATCACCCCGAACTTACGAAGGAAGACTACATAATTATAGCGGGCGATTTCGGCGCTATCTGGTTTGAGGATATGCTTGAACAGGATCTGAAAGCTTTTTCGGATTTGCCCGTCACGGTGTTGTTCGTCGACGGCAATCACGAGAATTTCGATTTGATAAACGCATATCCCGTCGAAACGTGGAATGGCGGTAAAGTGCATAAAATCAAGCCGGATATAATTCATTTAATGCGCGGGCAGGTGTTCGAAATAGCGGGTAAAACAATTTTCACTTTCGGCGGCGCAACCAGCATAGACAAGTTTATGCGCAAAGAGGGCGTAAGCTGGTGGCCGCAGGAGCTGCCCACTTACGAAGAGCTTGACGAGGGGCTTGCCAATCTTAAAAAATACGGCAACAAGGTGGACTATATTATCACGCACTCGTGCGGACAGCGTGCGCTTATGTATCCGCGACTGAGAATTGCGGCGGGAATTAAAACGACTTGTCCCGAAAGCCATCTGCTTTCCAATTTCGAGGATATAGTGGAGTTTAAGCACTGGTACTTCGGTCACTTCCATATCGACGCGGAGCTGAGCGACAAATATACCGTGCTTCTGCATAACGTAGTGAGGCTGGAATAATGAAAGTTATATTTCTGGATATTGACGGGGTGCTTAATTCCCGTGCCTACGACAGAAAACGTAATTGGGACGAACAGACGAACATTGACGAAACGCGCCTTCCGCTCGTATAAAGAATAGTCGACGAAACGGGAGCGAAGATAATTTTAAGCTCTACCTGGCGCGAACATTGGAACGATGACCCCAAACTATGCGGCGATGACGGCAATTATATCAATAAAACGTTTGCAAAGTTCGGGCTTGAAATTTACGGTAAAACGCCCGACCTCGGAATTACGGCGGAGAGACCGGACGAAATAAGGGCGTGGCTGAACGGCGCGACGGAAACGGTTGAAAGCTTTGTGATTATCGACGATTACCGTTACGCCTGGTCGGAGCTTGCGGACAGATTCGTAAAGACAAATCCGAACTTCGGGCTCGGATTGGAGGAAGATCACGTTCTAAAAGCAATTGAGATATTAAATAAGTAAGTGTAAGCTTTTCAGTCAATCTTTGTTATAGTGTAAATATTTACCAAGAAACCGCGCCGAAAATTTTCAAATAGATCTTGACAAAGCATTAATTGTGTGATAAGATGTTGACAAGTCAAAAAATATGTGAAATTGTAACATTTATCCTTTTCCTAAACGTATAGTTTATGAGAAAACTTAAATGAGACAAATAAGCTTTGTTAAAGGGGACGTCCCCTTTAACCGTGCGTTAAAAGCGCACGGTTAAAATCGTTTATTTGTTTTCAAGTCAGGCAGGTGAAAGGATAATTTAATTTTTCTGACTTAATTAAACGGTTAACTAAAATGAAACTTCTAGAAGCCGTAATATGATGAGCGAATAAAAAAATTAGCGACTTTAATTTTTTTAAATAAAACAAATAAAAATATTAAGCGAGGAAAAAGTTTATGAAAAAGACAAAGCTTCTTGCGGCGTTTGCCGCTGCGGCGGTATTGGCAATAGGCGGCGGAGTGTTTGCCGGTTGCGGCGGCAACGGCGGCGGTAGCACCGGTGGCGAAGGCGAGGGCGGACATACGCACACCTATACGACCGAATGGTCGAAAAATGAAACGCATCACTACCACGTTGCAAACTGCGGCGACCTTCACGAGGGCGATGACGAATACAAGAAGGACGAAGAGCCTCACACTTGGGGCGAAGGCGACAAGAACAACGAGTGCACTGTCTGCCACTATACGAAAACGCCAGTAGCTACGGAATATAAGGTTACGTTACACGTAGGTAACGACGGCTCTGTTGCGGAAGGCACCACGCTCGAATACACGACGGTTAACGGCAAGCTTCCTTTCGGCGCGGACGAATATCTGCCCGAGCCCACGGCTAACGCCGAACACTGGCACTTTGTTAACTGGTACGACGCGGCTGAAGGCGGCAACGCGATAGTAGAGGCTGAAACGGTATTCACCGAAAACACCGACATCTATGCGAGATACGCACGCGACAACGGTATGTGGAACGAGGACGGCAGTGTGTTTGTAACCGAGTTAAAGGTTAACTTGGGTAACGAGGAAACTTCCTATACCGAATATTGGTTCGGTCAAGACGAGAAGGTTACTTTCCACAAGGACGACGTATTAACCATATATTTAAACGACGCGCAGTACGAAAACTTCTGGCTTAACGGTACTTGCGTGGACCTCAGCGCTGACGTGAACAATTACGGTGGCGTAAG
Source organism: uncultured Clostridia bacterium (assembly GCA_947174955.1). Taxonomy (GTDB): domain Bacteria; phylum Bacillota; class Clostridia; order Christensenellales; family Borkfalkiaceae; genus Coproplasma. Next base: position 3,858 of record CAMWKX010000003.1, read on the forward strand.
TACAAGCACGGTTACCATTACCGAAGACGCGCAATTCACGGTTTACCTGAAAGTTTACAATGACGGCGGCAGTAATTTCAAGTTTAACGGTACTACGCTGGCTGCATATGAAGAAACGAGCGAGCTTCCCTCGGAAGACGCTAAGGCAATAACGGTTACGTTTAACGGTGAAGACGTTACCCTTTATATTATTGACTCCGAAGGAACGGTTATAACCGAAGCCAATGCGGAGAATTATTGGATTTACGCTTGGGAGGACGGCGGAGCTTCTAACGTTTTAGGCGGTTGGAAAGAAACTAAGCTTTCCGATAACATCACAACCGATAGCGGATTGTATTCCAATACGATGATAAAAATCTGTTGGGACGTTGAGGTTGAAGGCGAGGTACAGACCAAAGAAACAAACGCCGTAAACAAGTTTGAAGTGGGCAAAGCGTACGTTATCAATTACCAGACGGGCGACGTTAAAATTTACGTTGCCTCCGAAGAGGGTATCGACCCCGGCGACGAGGGTGAAGAACCCGGCGATAACGGCGACGAGGGCGAAGGCTCGGACGCTGAATAATTAAACAAAACCAAAACCGAAGGCTCTATCTTTTTGATAGAGCTTTCGGCGCTGAATGATTTTACGGACTTTTCGGAGTCCGTAAAGTTGATTAAGTTAAACGGTTAATCATATTCGGAGGGGGTTATGAGAAAAAGAAGCTTACTTTGCACCGTACTTGCCGGAATAATGGCGCTCGGTGTGGCGCTTTCCGGCTGTTCGTCAGGTAAAAAACCCGGTGGGTCTACTGGTGGCGGCAACGGCGGCGGTAGCGGAGTAGACGCAACCGCGGCGCAGTTATACGACCAGTATCTTGACTGGGGGGAAGCAAATCACCTTTACGTGCACTACTTACGCGGCTCGCATTCCGAGGCGGAGCAGGGCACGTTAAACACTTCGTCAAAGCCCGATTATTCGTCGCAGATTAATTCTTCTGTCTACGGCGACTGGGGGCTGTGGGTATGGGAATACTTCCCCACCAACAGCGAGGGCAGAGCTTTCTATCCTATGAAGATAGACGAGTCGGGCGCGGTTTACGACATCGATTTGACCGCAAGCTATTCCGACGCGGGCTGGAACGAGGCAACCCTCAACAATAAGGGCTTGACTATTACGTACGGCGAGGCGCTCCGTCTTGGTATTCAGGTATATTCGCAGGATAGCCGTATTCACGGCTCGGGCTTCTGGGTAAACGACGGCGGCGACGTCTACATTGTTTTAGACGAAGCAAAACGCGACAAGGGCGACTATCATTGGTTCGTTCGTCAAGGCGAAGTGGGAAGCGGCTCGGCACATTTTTCAAGTACCGTAGTTTACGACCCGTACGAGGGGCTTGAGCCCGGTTCGGCGACCACTAAGTACGACGTCGTATCCAACAAGGGCAACAACAACGTGTACACTCAGCAAGCCGTTGCGGAAGGCTGGGAAAACAACAGCGTAGGCTATCAGGTGTTTATCGCTTCTTTTGCGGACAGCGACGGCGACGGAATGGGTGATCTGAGGGGCATTATCAACAACCTCGATTACTTTGAAGAGCTCGGTGTGGATACGCTTTGGCTTACGCCCTTCCAACACTCAAACTCTTACCACGGTTACGACATTATGGACTACTTCACGGTAGACCCGAGGTTCGGAACGCTGGAAGACTACCGCGAGCTTTTATTCAAAGCGCATCAAAGGGGATTGAAGGTTCTTATGGATTTCGTTTTAAACCATACTTCGCCTTCGAACCCGTGGTTTATCAAGTCGCAAAACCTGGTAAAGGAGACGATTACCCTGCCAAACGGCACCAAGAAAGAAATAGATTACCGCAACTTCTACACCTGGCAGAACGAGGAGTATATCCAAAGTCTGAAAAACGAAAAGGCGAAAAAGCAATGGTTTAAGGACGCTAACGGCTACTATTTCTATTCGAGCTTCGGCGCGTCGATGCCCGAACTCAACTTTGACTATCAGGCTACGCGCGACGCAATTTTAGAGGTTGCGCTGTACTGGATGAGCTTCGGTCTCGACGGCTTCCGTCTTGACGCGGTCAAGCACATTTATATGGCTAACGAAAGCCACGACCGCTCCGACTGGATAGTTACCGATATCGATAAGAAGGGAACAAGCGACGAGTCGGACGACGAAGATTATTCCATAGATATGAACAAGGACGTTCATTTCTTTATGGAGTTCAACGCAAAGCTTAAAGCAAGCTACCCCAACGCAATTATCTTAGGCGAAAACTTCAACGGAAACCCCGCTTATCTTGCACCTCTTTATAGCGGAATGGATTCGCAGTTTAACTTCAACTGGTATTACGATACCACCGACCGTCTTAACAAGCTGGCAAACGGCAATGAAGAGGCGGCGGGTATACTCAATCAGTACAACGCGGCGCAGGCGAGCTTTGCGGAGTACCGCACCGATTATATCGACGGTATCTTCACTTCCAACCACGACGTACAGCGCGTGCGCGACAAATTGTTCAAGACGGACGCGGGCGTTCCCCGCACCGCGGAATACGGCGACGAGGCGTGGGTGCTCTCCGAAAACCTTTCCAAGCTTTATGCAGGAATGTGCCTAACTATGCCCGGTATGACCTGGATATATAACGGCGACGAGCTGGGTATGTTCGGCACAAAGACGGCCAACGCGGAGGGCGAAGGCGCGGGCCACGAGGACAGGTGGTACCGTCAGCCTATGAAGTGGACCAAGGAGCTTGAAGGTAGCGCAGACAACTGCTACTACCCGATGGGCTTCAACAACTATATGATGACCTGGGACGCGTTAAATAAACAGCTTGACGGCGTTGCCGAACAGCGCAATGACGAGAACTCGATTTTCAACGTTTACAAGTCGATTATAAAAATCCGTAAGGAAAACCCCGTTCTTGCAAGGGGTAAGGTCGTATCCCATACGACGGGCGGCAAGGTTATTTGCTATTCGGTTACGGACGGGAACAGCGAAATTCTTATATACGTCAATGCAAGTCAGGGGGCGGAAGAATTGAATTATGCTCTGCCTGCGAACGCACAACTTTTATACGGCGGTTTGAACGAGGACAAAATATCGGCTTTGTCAATGCTTATTTATAAGGTTAAATAAGGTGGAAATAAAATGAAAAAGATTTTAGCTTTTGCGCTTTCAAGTGTGTTCGCTGTTTCCGGTGCGGTTGTCTTTTCGGCTTGCGCACACAAAGAAAAATCCGCGCCGCAGGATAATCTTTACTTCGTTCCCGGTATATACGTCACGGACGGCGTGAAGGTTGAAAACAGCTTATCTTCGGGCGCGACCAAGCTTTCCGACGAAGTATGCGCGGAAATGAATACCGAAAACGTTTATCGCTGTACGTTGCCCGCAGGGGCAAATCTTCCCGTGCCGACTAGCAAAAGGAAGGATAAGGACGATAACCTTTACACCTTTAACGGGTGGTGGGCTATCGTAAACGCTACCGTAACTTATTACGAAAAGGTGCCTACTGTTGCGGAGACTACTTTCCTTTACGCCGACTGGCGCGCGGACTTATCCCAGCGCAAGGACCCCGTAATACCCGACGCCGGCGACGAGGTGGAACCCGTTCACTATATGTCGGTAAAACACGCTTCGGGCGACACGGAAAGAATAACTCTGCGCAAGGCGTATACGAATATGACGAGCGCGGAAACTCTCGGGTATTTATTCCCCGTAGAGCTTTACGCGGAGGGCTTCGAACTGAACAAGGGCGACGTTATCTCGGTATATACCACGGGGTTAACCGATTCCGAAAAGGCGGTTATTTCTCCCGTTCTGGACAGCAACAATACGAGGTCGATACAGCTCGAAAAGAGCACTCAGAAGGAAAACGATACGGCGGATTATCTGACCGCCGACCCCGGTTCTCAGAGAAGGGCGCCCACGGTAACTTATAAACCCGAAACGGCGGGAACGTTCAATATTTATATCAAGTACTTCAACAAGGGCAGCATTATGGCTGTTTATCTGGAACCCAAAGACTAAAAGTTTATTTTCTCCTCCTAAGTATTCCGTTCGGAACTTCCCCGACGTGCGGAGAAGTTCCGAACGGATGAAGCGCAGTAAATACTACGGATATTAAAATGGAAAAAATCACGATAAAGGACGTTGCCCGTCTTGCGGGCGTGTCGGTTGCGACCGTTTCTTACATAATAAACGGCAAGCACGAGGAGAGATATACGCAGGATACGAAGCGTAAAGTTTTACAAATCGTAAACCTGTACGGATTTCAGCCTTCGCGGCTTGCGCAGTCGTTCGCGCTGAGCACGAGCAGAAGCGTCATTATCCTCACGGGCAAGCACGAATCCATTTTGCAAAAAGCCGAAAGCTACGACTTTCTGCGGCTTTTTTGCAAGACGTTCGAAAGGCTGGGTTACAACCTCATTATGCGTACCCATTTGGAAAACACGAGGATAGATACGGCGGACGCGATAATTTGCGTGGGAATGGAGGAGGACGGCTTCCGCAGACTTGCGCAGGAAAATTACGTGCCGCTTTTGTCGGTTGACGGAAAAATAAACGACGAGCTGTTCTTTCAGATTTATCAGGACTTTAACCACGTATTGAAAGAGGGTGAAAAGGCATTCGGCAAGGACAACTTTTCGTTGGTGCTCGTCGATATGTACAATCAGACTTTAAAGGACGAGATAAGCGCGCTGTACGATAAGATAGTGTTTATAGCCGACGATGACGTGAGTAAATTGCCGAAGGGAAATATCGTTACGGTCAATTCTTCGCTGAAAAGTCTGGGCGTTCGTTATAATTCTCAGATAATGTTCGTGCCCGCAAACACGCAGGCGAGGGTGGACGCCATTTTAGACTGCTTCAACAAGGCGACGGAGCGTGTTCAGGGCACGACGCATACCGTACGGGTAAAGTAATGAATAAGTACGCTATATTTCACAAACCCGAAAGCAATTTTGCATACGCCACGTCAAGTAACAGGCTTGCGATTGTTTTAAGGGTTGCCGCTAACGACAAGTTAGACAAGGTCGAAATTCTTTACAATAACAAATACAGATTTACAAAAACCCGTTCGGCTGTCACGATGGAGCGATATGCGGAGGACGGTATTTTCTGCTTTTACCGTGCGGAGATTACCTTGCCAGACGCGCGCTTTGCATACATTTTCAGGATAACCGAAAAGGGCAAAGCTTTTTATTATTCCGAAGAAGGTCTTACGGAAGAATACAAATTCAATCTTGCATACTATACGTTCTTTCAGTTTGCGTTTATAAACGGCGTGGATGTTATGCCGGTAGTGGACTGGGCGGATAGCGCCGTTTTCTATCAGATTTTCGTCGACAGATTTTTTCGCGGCGACTACGCAAAGGACGACAAATATATAAATACGCCGTGGGGCAGAGATATCAACCGCTATTCGTTTACGGGCGGCGACCTCGAAGGAATTACGCAAAAGCTTGCGTATCTCAAAGATATGGGAATAAACGCCTTATATCTTACGCCTATTTTCCTGTCGGATTCAAACCATAAGTACAACATAAAGGACTATCTTACGGTAGATCCGCAGTTCGGCGACGGTGAGAAACTGAAAAGACTTCTGTCGTCGGCGCACGGGTTGGGAATTAAAGTCATTATCGATACCGTTTTCAACCACTGCGACCGCAATCACGAATATTTCAGGGACGCGGAGTCGAAAGGTAAAGCTTCGGCATACTACGACTGGTTTATAATCGACGGCGATTACCCTGACGCCAAGCGCGGAAACTATGCGTGTTTTGCGGAATGTAAGCATATGCCGAAATGGGATACGGGCAACCCCGACGTGCGGAGGTATCTGACGGATATCGCGCTCGAATATCTGAAAATAGGGTTCGACGGGCTGAGGCTCGATGTCGCCGACGAAATATCGCACGAAATGTGGCGGCAGCTCAGACGCGAGGTAAAGGAAAAGTATCCCGACGCGCTCATTATAGGCGAGATATGGCACGACAACGAGCACTGGCTGAAAGGCGACCAGTTTGACGGCGTAATGAACTACAAGCTTCAGAAAATTCTGGTCGACTATTTCGGGGAAGCTCCCGTGAGCGCAAAGAACGCGGCGGACAGAATGAACGGCGTGCTTGTTGCTAACACCGTGCAGGCTATCGCAAATTCGCTGAACTTTTTAGATAATCACGATACGCCGAGGTTTTTGCGGGTTGCGGGCGGAAGTTGCGACAAGCTCTTATGCGCGCTCTGCGCAATGGTAATGTTCCCGGGTATGCCGTGCGTTTTCTACGGGACGGAAATTCCGCTCGACGGCGACGGCGACCCCGATTGCAGAAAGCCCTTCGACTGGACTTTCAAAGGTTGCAAAGAGGGCTTCAAAGACAACGTAAAAGCCATTCTCGGTTTGAAAAATTTTGCCGCTTTAAAGGGCGTAGAGTGCCGCATATGCGCCGATCACGGTGTTTTATCTATTAAAAGGACGGCTGGCGGAGAGAGTATTACCGCTTATTTCAATACGAGCGGCAGGGCAAAGAAAATCGACGTTAAAGGTAGCGTGGTTTTCAGTTTAAATTATAATGACAACGTAATTTTAAACAACGGTACGGTCGTTGTTAAAGATATTTAAAATCAAACTTTTTATAGACGGGAGGAAAGAATAATATGGTTAAAAAACGTTTGATGGCATTACTTGTATGCGGAGCGCTTATGGCGGGTTCGGTTGCTGGGCTTGCGGGCTGTAAGAAGGACGACTCGATAAAGCTCACCGTTTGGGGCTCGGCTTCTCAGCAGGAAACTCTTAAACAGATGGTTGAGGACTTCAAGGCGGCTAACCCCGACACGAAATACAATATCACCGTAGGTCTTGGCGAAGAGGAGTTCGCGTACGAAAACGTTCAGAGAGACCCCGAAGCGGCGGCCGACGTATTCAGCTATCCCAGCGACCAACTCATTCCTCTTTTGCGTATCGGCGCACTTGCGCGTTTGGGTGGTGACAATCTTGCCCAAGTAAAGGCAAATAACAGCGCCGACTCCGTTGAGGCGGGTTCTATAGAATACGGCACGGCGGAAGAGAAAGTATACGGATATCCGTTCGCTGCGGATAACGGTTACTTTATGTACTACGACAAATCGGTCATTTCCGATAGCGAGGTTGCCACGCTGGAAGGCATTATTTCCGCGTGCGAGAGAGCGAGCGAAAAAAAGAGCAAGAAAATTGCCTGGGCATTAGATACTGCTTTCTACACGGCGGGTTGGTTCTTCACGTTCGGATGCAGTTACTCGGTCGACTACGATTACAGCGCAAATTATAAAGAAACCGTGGATATAGATTTCAATAATGAGGGCGGTATAAAAGCTTCTAAGGCTATGGCAAAGCTTGCGAACAGTAGTGCGTTCGCGGGCAAAGGCACAAGCAACGCAACGATTACCGACGGTTTCAAGACGCATTCGCTCGCCGTTGCCGTTTCGGGCAACTGGAACGCGAAGGCTATACAGGAAGCGCTCGGCGAAGATTACGGCGTATGCAAACTGCCCACGGTTGAGGTAGACGGCGAAACAAAGCAGCTTTACTCTTTCAAGGGTTATAAGCTGTTCGGCGTAAACGCGTACAGCAAAAACCGCGCCGAAGCGCATAAGCTTGCGGCGTTCCTTGCAAACGAAAAAAATCAGAAAACGCGGTTTGAAAAATCTTTGACGAGTCCTACGAATACCGCGGTTGCAGAGCTTGACGACGTTAAAAACAATGCTACTATTATGGCGCTCAATGCTCAAAACGCTTTTACGGTAAAGCAAAAAGCCGTTCCGACCACGTTCTGGAGTCCCGTGGGTTCATACGGCTTAAATATTATCGATAAGTTAGTGCTTGAAACCGTCCCCGAAGGTGATAAAAACCACATTTCCTATCAGACACAGCTTAATACGATGGTTAATAAAATCAAGGGTAACGCATAAATTTACGGTGAAGTAATGGTAGATTTAGAGTATCTCAAATTGTCGCCGTTTGGAAAGTTTTGGTTTAATTTCAAGGCGTTTTTCAAGCGTTTGCCGTCGTCGTTTGCGGCATTCTTCAAGGCGATACCAAAAAAACTATATAGCCTGTGGCTGGCTTTTGCCGGAATATTTATAAATATCGGCAGGGCGGCTAAGGACGGCGACTGGAAAACGAGATCGTCGTTCGTTGTGATGGGCTTCGGACTTATAACCCGCAAGCAGTATCTGCGCGGAATTTTATATCTCTTTTTCGAAGTGCTGTTTATTCTTTATATGGTGTTCTTCGGCTGGAAGTACCTTGCGAAAATGGGCAGCCTCGGAGAAGTCGTCCGTGCGGAGGTATGGGACGACGCAGTAGGCGATTACGTAATCAACAACTATGACAACAGCCTTTTGATTTTGCTGTATTCGCTGTTGACCATATTCATAATGACGGCGTTCGTCTATATGTGGTATCAGAACGTGAAGGGCAACCTTTTATCGCAACAGTATGTGGAAGCGCATCTGCACCTGCCCACTACGAAAGACGATATCAATTCGTACGTTAACGAAAACTACCATAAATCTTTGCTGGCAATTCCGATGCTCGGGCTTGTTTTGTTCACAATTCTGCCCATCTTTTTTATGATATTCATAGCGTTTACCAACTACGACCAGTACCATATGCCCCCGGCGCAGTTGTTCGAGTGGGTGGGCGTGGATAACTTCCAGACCGTGCTCGGCGGAGGAATTGGTTCTAACAGCAAGACCTTTGCTTATACATTTAAGGAAGTGCTGTTATGGACGATAGTCTGGGCGCTTTTTGCAACCGTATCGAACTACGTACTTGGTATGATTGTGGCGATACTCATAAACAAAAAGGGCATAAAATTCAAAAAACTGTGGCGTACCATTCTCGTAATGACGATAGCTATTCCGCAGTTCGTGTCCTTGATGTTTATGTCGCAACTGCTTTCCGAACAAGGGCTTATAAACAATATTTTGTTGAAGTGGAACTGGATTGACAAGCCTGTACCTTTTTTGAGTGACGGCACTTTGGCAAAGGTAGTTATTATCGCAGTCAATATATGGATAGGTATTCCGTACTCTATGCTTATCTGCACGGGCATACTTATGAATATTCCCGAGGATTTGTACGAGTCGGCGCGTATTGACGGCGCTGGTCCCTTTAAAGCGTATATGCAGATAACACTTCCGTATATGCTGCACGTAACGATGCCGTACCTTATAACGCAGTTTATAGGTAACCTCAACAACTTCAACGTAATCTTCCTGTTGACGGGCGCTGTCCCCGAGCCAATGGATATGCATTATGCGAACAGAACCGACCTTTTGATAACCTGGCTGTACAAACTTACTTTGAGCGGAAAGCAATACGGGCTTGCTTCGGTTATAGGTATATTCACGTTTATAGTGGTTGCCGTATTCTCGCTTATATTCTACAACCGTTCCAAATCAGTTAAAAACGAGGAGGAATTTATGTAATGGAAAAAAGAAAATTCAGAAGCAAGAAAGTTTCGGAACGAATTACGCTTGCGGTTATATACACGATTCTCGCGATAATTTCAATAGTATGGCTCGTGCCGTTCTTTATGCTTATCATTATCTCCTTCCGTGGCGAAGCGGTAGGTATGTCTGCGGATTACCTTTTCCCCAAGCAGTGGTCTTTCGATAACTATATCAAGCTGTTTACCAAAACCAAGTTTTTAACCTGGTACGGCAATACTCTGCTCGTTTCCGCAATCGTTACGGTTTTTCAGACGATAATCGTTCTGATGACGAGCTACGCCCTATCGAGAATGCGCTTTAAACTGCGTAAGCCGCTTATGAACTTAATGCTCATACTCGGAATGTTCCCCGGCTTTCTGTCGATGACGGCGGTATATTTCGTGCTCAAAGAGATAAATCTTACGCAGAACCTGCTGGGACTTATGCTCGTATATACGGCAAGCTCGGCAATGCAGTACTATATCTGTAAGGGCTTCTTCGATACTATTCCGAAATCTTTGGATGAGGCGGCAAGGATAGACGGCGCAAGCAGGCACACGATATTTGTAAAAATAATTCTGCCCCTTGCAAAACCTATTATAATTTACACCATTCTCACGGCGTTTATCGCACCCTGGGGCGAGTATATGTTCTCGTCGTTTATAATGCTCGGCGACACCGACAAGTATACCGTTGCAGTCGGTATGAAGTCGTGGATAGACAACGCTACGCTTATGAGTGAAGGATACTTTTCGATATTCTGTGCCGCTGCGGTGGTTGTTTCGATACCCATAACCGCACTGTTTATATGGCTGCAAAGATACTACGTTGCCGGCGTAACGGGCGGCTCGGTGAAAGGTTAAAGAGGTGAATTATGGCTAACGTAAGTTTAAAACACATATATAAGGTTTATCCCAACGGCACGAAAGCGGTAAACGATTTCAATATGGAAATTCAGGACAAAGAGTTTATCGTATTCGTAGGACCTTCGGGTTGCGGAAAGTCGACGACCCTGAGAATGATTGCGGGGCTCGAAGATATTTCCGCGGGCGAACTTAAAATAGGCGATCTGATAGTAAACGATATGGAGCCCAAGGACAGGGATATAGCGATGGTATTCCAGAATTACGCGCTGTATCCGCATATGACCGTTTACGACAATATCGCTTTCGGGTTAAAGCTGAGAAAACTTCCCAAGGACGAAATTCATAACAAAGTGGTGGAAGCGGCGGAAATTCTCGGCATAACCGATTATCTAAATAAAAAGCCCAAAGAGATGTCAGGCGGACAGAGGCAGAGGGTTGCGCTCGGGCGCGCGATTGTCCGCGAGCCGAAGGTTATGCTTCTGGACGAACCTCTTTCCAATCTCGACGCCAAGCTGAGAACTCAGATGCGCGCCGAAATTTCCAAACTTCATACCAAACTGCAAACGACGTTCATATACGTCACGCACGACCAGGTCGAAGCTATGACTATGGGAACGAGAATAGTCGTAATGAAGGACGGTTTCGTTCAGCAAATAGATACGCCCAAAAACTTATACAATTACCCCGCAAACAAGTTCGTGGCAGGCTTTATAGGTACGCCGCAAATGAATTTCTTCGAGGGTACGCTGTTAAAGACGGGCGAAAACGTTTCTATCAGATTCGAAGGGTCGGAAGCCGAGATAACCGTGCCGTACTCTATGCTCTACAAAGCAAAGCCCGCGTATCTCGACGGCAAGACCAAGGTCTGTATCGGACTGCGCCCCGAAGACGCGTCTTTGACGGATGAAAAGGCAAACGGCGGCAATTCGGTTATAAAGGTAAAGGTTTCCCACAAGGAGGAGCTGGGCAGCGAAACGCTTATTTACGGCGATATCAATCTCGAAAACGATAGCTACGGCGAAAGCTCTACGAGAATAATTATCAAGGACAGCGGCGAGAGGGAGTTGCAGGCGGGCGACGTTATAAACGTGGCGTTAAATCTCAACCGCGTGCACCTGTTCGACAAGGAGACCGAGCAGTGCGTATTGCCCCGCATACCCGAGTACAATTACCTCGACTGCGAGGTTAAGAGCGGCAAACTCAGATTCCTCGGCGCGGAGCTCGACTTGCCGTCGGCTGCACAGTGCCCAGACCTGAAGGGGGATCTTCTTATTCCCACGGACGCTGTAACGTTTGACGGCAATCTTAAAGCGGAAGTCGTTTCGCGCGAGCATATGTGCGGGGTAAACCTGCTTTCACTCACGCTCAACGGCAAAAGACTGTACGCCGTTTCGCACGACTGCGACGAGGGTAAAGCCATTGACGGAGCGGGCTCGACCGTAAATATCGGCATTGATTTCAAGAAGATAACGATAATATCGGACGGCGAAAAAGTCTTAACGCCTATGCCCGCTCTTAATCAATTTGCTTGCAGCTTCGTCAAGAGAAAGTCCGTTGAAGAAGTTGAAGAGAGCGGCAAGACCAAAAAGAAAAAGCGCATACGCTTCGGCTTTACCGTCGGGGAAAACTTCTTCGAAGCTTCCGAAGAAAACTCGCAGAAAATATTTGCCGCGCTCGGTATTAAAAAAGCCTTTACAACGGGGCTTAAAATGGAATGCGGCGCGTACGACCTTACCGTATCCGACAGCGGAATTGCGGCAAGCGTTATGGAAGCGCTCGATTACGGCAGTGAGAAATTCCTGAAATGCAGCGTGGGAGAAAACGTCGTTTACGTAAAATGCAGCGAGGATATCAGCGGGGATATACGCCTTTTACCCGATTTCGGAAAGGTTGGCGTAGTGGAAACCCAAAGGGAGATTAAAATTATTTAACCCGTCTTTGGGAAAACCGAATCAGAAGCTAACAACTTGTTAAAGCCGCCCGTTTTCAAAAACGGGCGGCTTGCTTTTTATCTTTGGCTTTGTTATAATTAAAATATGGCAATTACGATTAATATTTATTACAGCGGTAAGAATGGAAACGCAAGGAAATTTGCGGAGGAAATGATTTCGGGCGGAATAGTTAAAGATATCCGCGCGGAAGAGGGCAATTTAAGGTACGAATATTTCTTCCCCGTTGACGACCCTCAAACCGTGCTTCTGATAGACAGCTGGCAAGATCAGCTTTCGCTTGATAAGCACCACGCTTCGCCAATGATGGCTGAAATTGCCGAGCTTCGCAACAAATACGATTTGCATATGAAAGTGGAGAGGTATATTTCCGACGAAGGGGGAATACCCGCAACGGATAAATCGTACATTCGAAAATAAGCCGTCAAAGTCTGTTTTTATCGCCCCATTCGCACATTCCGTCGAGGATAGGCATCAAAGACTTTCCGCGCTCGGAAAGACTGTATTCCACTTTCGGCGGTATCTGCGGATATTCCTTGCGGATAATCAGTTTATCCGCTTCGAGTTCTTTTAACGACAGACTGAGCGTTTTGAACGAAATGCCCTTGATATATCTTTGCAGTTCGTTAAACCGCACGATCTTAAATTCCATAAGAGTATACAAAATAGTCATTTTGTATTTGCCGCTTATAAGCGACAGGGTATAGCTGAATCCCGTTTCGCAAAGTTTTTCGGACGCTATACAGCGTTTGTTCTCATTCATAAGCAACTCCTTACACTTTACTTTTTGTAAGTATATAACAAAAATGTGCGTACTTGACTTAATTATTATACAACAATATAATGATTCTTGTCAATAATGTATTTAAAGGAGATAACTATGAATAAAATCACTCTGCCCAGGGCGGCACAAATTTCTTCGCCTAATCCCGTTACGCTTGTCTGCACGCAAAAGCCTGACGGAAGTACCAACCTTGCCACCGTATCGTGGTGGACTTACCTTTCTTACAATCCCAATATGATAGCTTATGCTATGGCTAAAACTTCGTACAGCGGCGAGATGGTAAGACAAAACAAAAAAGTAATTCTTACTATACCGAGTGAAAAAATAACCGACGCGGTATTGGGCTGCGGAAGCACGACGGGCAGAAATACGGATAAGATTGCGAAATTCGGCATCGAGATGCAGGAGGTCGACGGCAGCGATATTCGCATACCCGCGCACAGTGCGCTTGCAATCGTCTGCAATCTGAAAGAATATATAGAAACGGGCGACCATTATCTTTATATCTGCAACGTAGAGCAGGTATACGCAGGTGACAACGAAAAAGCGGTTTTCGCCTGGAACGGTTATTCCGAAATAGCTTCGGCAAAAAAATAAAAGGAGTAAATATATGTTAAAAGATTTAGGAGTTAAACCTTACGTATTCCCTATGCCCGTGCTTATGATTTCCACCTACAATGAGGACGGAAGCGTGGACGTAATGAATATGGCGTGGGGCGGCGTATGCGCCGAGAATATGGTGGCGCTGAACATTGACGAGGACCACAAGACTTCGGAAAATATCAAGCGCACGGGGGCTTTCACTTTAAGTATTGCCGACGTCGACCACATTGAAGAGGCGGACTTCTTCGGCATTGCGACGGGCAATAAAATGAAGGACAAGTTCGAACGTTCGGGTCTGCACGCCGTAAAGAGCACGCGGGTTAACGCGCCGATTGTAGAGGAATTTCCTCTGACTCTGGAATGCAGGGTTGCGGAGTGCCAGCAAACCGTTTACGGGTTCAGAGTGCTCGGGGAAATTCTCAACGTGCTTGCGGACGAAAAGGTGCTTGACGAAAAAGGCAAGGTAGACCCTTCAAAGCTTAACGCGTTCGTGTTCGACCAGTTCCAGAGCGGCTATTATGCGGTAGACGAAAAGGTAGGACAGGCGTGGCAGTCGGGCGCAAAGCTGATGAAAAAATAAGTAAATCAAAAGCGGGATTTGAAAATTCAAATCCCGCTTTTTTAAAGTCCGTTTACAGAATTTCCCGCAATTGCCGCAGAAAGTACTCGGCACATTGGGGGAACACCTGATATTTCTTCCACGCAATATCCAGATGAGATATGAGTTCGGGGTGAAGCGGAACGAAACGTAAATTGCTGTCGCCGTCCGTGCGGATAATCTTGTCCAGCCCAACTGCGTATCCCACGCCCTCTTCAACGAGCAGCGACATATTGTAGAGCAAATTGCCGGTTGCAACGACGTTGAGTTCTTTGGAGTTCTTTCCGCACCATTCGCTGATCAGGTTTTTGCCGTGCGCCTGACGGGAAAGAATGAGCGGCTTGTCCCATAAATCTTGGGGAGTTATATATTCCTTTTCGGCAAGCGGGCTGTCCTTGCGCATAAGCACGCCCCACGTATCGTAGAGCGGCAAACGCAGATAATCGTACCTGCTCACGTCGAACGGCTCGATAAAAATGCCGAAGTCGATAAGCCCTTTGTCCAGCCTTTCGGATACGGTAGCGCTGTCGCCGCTGAACAGATTGAAACGCACCTTAGGAAATTGCTTCTGCACGCGGTGTGCCGCCTTTGCAATCAGCCCCATAACATAGCTTTCGCCGCCGCCGATATAGATATCGCCGCTCATATCCGTAATGGGCGCGCTGAGTTCGCTCTCGGTTTTATTGTACAACTCGATAATTTCTTCCGCACGCTTATACAGTAGCTGTCCCGCTTCCGTAAGCGTGATTTTTCTCGTGCCGCGAATGAACAGCGGCTGTCCGATTTCTTTTTCGAGGTTCTGCATCTGCCGCGATAAGTTGGGCTGGGTTACAAACAGGCTCGAAGCCGCTCTGGATATGCTTTGCTCGCGGGCAACCGCTAAAAAATACTTTAATTCTCTCAGTTCCATACGCAAAGTATAGCACGGATAACGTATGCTTGTCAATTATGGATTAATCATAAAATATAAGCATTTGACATATATCGGAAAGCCAAATAAAATAATGGTATGAATACCGTGCAATTCAGAGAAGAGATGAAGAAAAGAGCGTATATCGTAGCCAATTCCGAAATGCACCTGCATATGCATGAGGCTGCTCAGCGGGCAAGAAGGATAACCGTCGAGATGAGCAACGCCTACCGCACCCCCGAAGAATTACGCGAACTTTTTTCCGAGCTTATCGGGCGGAAGGTTGACGATAGCTTCGGTATATTACCGCCCTTTAACGCCGATTACGGTCAGAATATAAAGGTCGGCAAAAACGTGTTTATCAATTCGGGGTGTTGTTTTCAGGACCAGGGCGGAATAGAAATAGGTGATAACGTTTTAATCGGTCAGCAGGTGGTTATCGCAACTTTAAATCACGATTTGAATCCGCAAAGGCGCGCGAATATGCTGCCCGCACCCGTCAAAATAGGCGACGGCGTATGGGTAGGCGCGCACGCAACTATCCTTGCGGGAGTAACGATAGGCGACGGCGCGGTCATAGCGGCGGGGGCGGTCGTAACCAGGGACGTGCCCGCAAATACTGTCGTCGGCGGAGTGCCCGCAAAAATAATTAAATCAATCGAGGAGAACAATTAAATGGAAGAGAAATTGAACTTGACGAAAGAGTGGGATAAAGTTTTCCCGAAGAGCGAGAAGGTAGACCACGACAAAGTAACATTCCACAACCGTTACGGAATTACGCTTGCGGCGGATTTGTATATCCCCAAAAACGCAAAGGGTAAGCT
>CAMWKX010000004.1 GCA_947174955.1 uncultured Clostridia bacterium
AAAGTTGATATTACTTTGCTTAATACCTTTTTTTACCGCTATTCACGTCAAATAGTACATTCAAGTTTAATTTTACCGCGTTTTCCCTTTCATACTTCAAAATTCGCGCAGCCTGTTCCCTTTCATTTTCGGGAGCGTCTAAAACAAGTTCATCGTGTACTTGAAGAATAAGTTTTGTCTTTAATCCTTTTTCTTTTAAAGCTTTATGGATATTTACCATAGCAATTTTAATTATGTCCGCGCTCGAACCCTGCAACGGCATATTCATTGCCGCGCGTTCACCGAACTGGCGCATATTGTAATTGCCCGAATTGATCTCCTTAATATAACGTTTTCTGCCCGTCAGCGTTGCAACGTAGCCGTTTTTACGCGCAAATTCAACGTTAGATTCCATATATTCTTTGACCGCGCTGTAATGCTCGAAATACTTTTCAATATATTCCTTTGCAGTTTTCACACCGACGCCGATATTTTTTGAAAGTCCGAACTCGCTTATGCCGTAAATAATGCCGAAATTGACAGCCTTAGCCGCTCTGCGCATTTTGGCGGTAACATCGCTTAAATGCACGCCGAAGACTTGTGACGCGGTGACAGCGTGCACGTCCTCGTCGTTATTATATGCTTCAACAAGCTCTTTGCAGCCTGAAAAATGCGCTAAAAGTCTGAGTTCAATCTGCGAATAGTCCGCGTCGATAAACACGTTTCCTTCGCGAGGAACGAACACTTTGCGTATTTCTCTGCCTTCTTCCTCACGTATGGGGATATTTTGCAGGTTTGGATTAGCGCTCGACAGTCTTCCCGTCGTCGTTAACGTGTTATTGTAGGTAGTATGAATGAGCTTCGTTTTTTTATCAATGAGCGGTTTCAGTCCTTCGGCATACGTGGAATACAGTTTCTGATACATACGGTATTCCAGAATAAGTCTTACCGCCTCACTTTCGTCGGCAAGCGTTTCCAGAATTTCCGCGCTTGTCGAATACTTTCCTGATTTATTCTTTTTACCAGCCTTTAAACCGAGTTTATTGAACAACACTTCGCCTAGCTGTGACGGGGAATTTATATTAAAATAGCAGTCGCAAAGCTCGTAAATTCTGTCCCGCAAATCGTTTATTTTTGACGAATAAGCTTCGCCGATCTTATCAAGCTGAACCGTATCAACCTTTACGCCCGTCGCCTCCATATCGTACAATACTTCAATTAACGGCTTTTCAATATCAGTATAGAGTTGCTCAATCCCGTCGTTTTTAAGCGTTTCAAGATATTCTTTATAGATTATGCTGAAAACAAACGCAGAGTATTTGTAATCATAGCCCTTGGAAACGCACAGCTCCTGCGCGCTTTTGCTCTCGTTAAAATAGTCGCACAGATAGTGCATTAACGAAATATCGTCCACGTCGCATCTGACAGTAACGCCGTTACCGTCAACCGAGTGCAAAAACTGCTTGTAATCGTACACGACAATCTTATTTTCAGCGTTTTCCAAGACAAGTTTCAGACATTCTATAAACTGACTGAAAGTGAAATTACAGAATAAATCGTCCGCACCAAACGCAACCTCGTAAAGATTTCCTTCAACAAAAACACTTGCGCTTTGCTTTTTCACGTCAATATAAAATGTGCCCTTAATTCCACAGATTTTTTTAAACTCTTCGTAAGTTTCAACCGTAACCGCTTGCGGATAACTTATCTCTGTATCCGAAACATTGCCGTCGTCGAATTTTACGGTAGATAAAAGACTTTTAAACTCGAACGTCTTAAACAGCTCCTTGACTTCAGCTGAATACGATTTCGGCGTTTTGCACTTATCCAGCGACAAATCAATCTCGCAGTCGCGCTTTATAGTTGCAAGCGTGTACGACATATACGCGCTGTCTTTGCCGTCTGCAAGCTTTTTTCTGAGCGAAGGCGACGATATCCCGTCTATATTTTCATAAATTCCGTCCAAAGTTGCAAACTCACCCAAAAGCTTGCGCGCAGAGGTTTCACCGATACCTGCAACACCCGGAATATTATCCGACTTATCGCCCATAAGCGCCTTCAAATCAACTATGGCTGCGGGTTTAAGTCCGATTTCACTTTCGAAATTATCAATTGACAGTTTGAGCAAATCGCTAACACCGCGCTTTGTGTAATAGACGTCCGTCTTTTCGTCGACCAGCTGAAATGAATCCCTGTCACCCGTATAGATGTAGCTGTGCACGTTAAATTTCTTTGAAAGCGTGCCGATTAAATCGTCCGCCTCGACGCCTTCCTGCTCGCACATTGCAATATTCATAGCCGAAAGAAGCGATTTAAGCGGCTTAACCTGCGATGCAAGCTCTTCGGGCATAGGCGAACGCGTCGCCTTATATCCTGCGTACATTTTATGCCTGAACGTAGGCGCTTTCAAATCGAACGTAACAACAAAATATTCGGGCTTTACGTCCGAAATAATTTTTAACGCAAGCTTAACAAAGCCGAAAATGGCGTTTGTCGGCTGACCGGACGACGTGCTGAATACCGGTGTTGCGTAATAAGCGCGGTTTAAAAGGCTGTTGCCGTCGATTAAAACGAGTTTATCCATAAAATAAAGTTTCCTGAAAAAAAGCTTGATTTTTGAAAAAAGCTATTATATAATATTAAAGTAATTCGCCGGTGTGGTGGAATTGGCAGACGCGCGGGACTCAAAATCCCGTGGTAGTGATACCGTATCGGTTCGACCCCGATCACCGGCACCACTTAAAGGCTATCTGACTGTCTTGTACGGTTGGGTAGTTTTTATTTTGCTCTTTATTCCTCGGTGTTATCCGTATCCGAGACATCAGGGTTACTATTTTCAACGCTGTTAACGCCGCTTTCTACCGCGGTAGCCTCAGCGTTTTCCTTTTGCTTAGAGAACTTAACTATCTTAATTATCTGCTTTACAATAAACGGAACGGCAATTAATGCAATTATAATAAGTATTCCGAATTTGCTTATAAAAGAAAACAATTTACCTAAACCTGCCGAGTTATAGGTACAGATTCCCAAAAGGTTTTTTTCCGTAACCTTATCTTTGTCGGGACCGGGGTTGGTAATTTTATTTGCACCCTGAGTTATTATACCTTCCTGAGTTTTCTCTATAACTTTATGGACGATACTTTGCCCTTTAAGCTGCTTAAACCCGTCCCCGGCAATAAAAACTATATTATCCCCGACCTTGACGTCGTCGTACGAGCAGGTTTTAAAGATAATCAAATCGCCCGTCATAATTTCGGGTTCCATCGAATTGGTTTGCACGATTGCAAACGATGATCCGAAAAAGCTAACGGGCTTATTTCTTACACGGCAGTAAATCATATTGCCTATGACAAAAACCGCCATAGCAATAACGATTACGGTAAGCACCGTGCAAATTATTGAAAATATTTTTTTAAAAGGCACCTTGACCTTAGTCACGTTTACCCCTCATCCTTTTGATTGTTGTCAGTTTTTTACGCACTATACGCTTGGGAGTTACCTTTCTCTTCTCCTCTTCAAGCTCCTTCTGAAGCTTTGTAAGCTTGGATTCCGCACGTTCCGCCATACGCTGAGCGCGCTCCAACTCCTCCCATTTCAGCTTTAAGAACAACTTACGCCTGCGCACGCGTTCCTGTTGCTCTCTTATAGCATCTCTCTTCTTTTCAACAGCGGTCGTCGGCTTATCTTCAGGCGCGCTCTCCTTTATCTGGTCTTCAATAAGCTCGTTGAACATTTCGTCGTTAATACGCGAAACAGAACGGAAGAACTTCGAAAAGTTTACGTTCAGACGGTTTTCAACCTCGAAATCGCCCTCTTTTGCCGACGCCGTCAACTCATCCTTCATCTTGCGGAAATAGTACTCGTTGATGGTTTCCTCGCCCGACTGCTGCTTAGACGAACTGAAATCGGGAGTAAATTTATAGTTTGTGATTATCGTATACTCGTGCTCTTCAGGCTCTGAGAACTCAATATCTTTATACCTGTCACGCTTGATAATGTTGTCGGTCAGAAGCGACTGCAAGCTTAATCCCGTAACTACCGTCAAATCGTCGAAATAATCGCCGTCAACGGGCAGATTTTTGTCCTTGACCTCGACAGCGTAGCCAAGGTACGTGTAAGACGAAATGAACAACCAAAGCTTGTAGCAGTTGTTGTAATCGACGTTCTTCATAAGCAGGTTGGTCTTCTGAATGGGCGGACGCACCGGCTTGGCTTTGCTCAGCTTTTTCACAAAGTCCGTCGACTGAATGACGCGCAGTCTGCGCCTTATCGTTCCGATACGGTTGAACAAATCTTCGTTTCTCTTTGCGCTTACTTCATTTACTGGCGGTTCTTCAACCTGCAGATTTAAGTTGCACTTGAATTTGCTTTTGCCGTAATTGAACTCCGACTCCACACAAACGTTGGTCTGTTCAAAATTACGCATTTTGCCTTCCAGCTCTTTGAAACGGCGCTCGACGAAAAGTATCAAACGATTGATAAGCGCACAAATAAAACGGTTTTCGTAGATTGCGATATCCTCGTCCATCTCGAAAGTCAGAAGCTTTTTCGGCGTTACTTCTCCATCGTCATCGATATTCTGCACGAACTGCGAGTGAGTCGTCAGGTGCATTACAGTCTTGGAATTCGTGCGGCGAACCTTGGCAACGTCTAAAATAAGCTCATTCGAAGCAATGAACTTACGCGGGTTGCGCACGATCGCCTCGATAGAATGCAGCGCGCCTTCGATAGTCAAAATCCAGTCGTCGTCAAGCATAACGGCTTGCGAAACAACGTTATGCAAAACCTTGTTTTCGCCGCCGCGGAGAGCAGCAAAAAAGCGCGCATAGCTTTCGCTTTCGCCGTTAATTTTAGCAATAAAATCGTGCAGAAAATTTTTATCCATATCCCACCTTAAAAATATAGCCTAACCCATTGGTTAGGCCTTTTAAGTAAACTGAACAGATTACGACATCTTGAGTAATTCGTTGACAAATTCAATGCTGTACGGCATATTTTCATTGCCGAATTTCTCATTGAAGAACCCAATCAGCTCGTTTAACTCCTTGTGCAGGAACGGCAGATTGAGTGCCTTGAACTTACGCAAAATCTTTGAAGTGATAACAAAGTCGACGCCGCCGAGCTCGGTACCGCCGCACGCCATATATGCGGGCACGAACAGTTTGAGCTGCTTCATAATACGGTTACCGAAGCTGATTTTAAACTTTTCGCGGATAAACGCGTCAAATTCCTTGATAAGCGCGAACGTTTCGTCGGAAATCTTAATATTGTTATGCGCCTTTTCAAACAAGCTGTCGAGGTAGCTGTACGAGCAGTTATAGCTTTCGGTAAGCGGCGCATCAAAGTAGTCCGCCTTGTTGTTGAGTTCGAGCGTAACCGCACGGTCGTAAACCTTGTCGGTAATGGTGAACGTCGAGTCGTCGTTGTTCGCGGTACCGATAAACCAAATATTCTGCGGCACGAGGAATTTGCCGTAAACGACGTTCTTGGGGTCATCTTCGCGCGGCGCGGCGATAAGGTCAATTTTCCATTCCGCCACGTCAGGCATTTCCATTATTGACAGGAAGTCTGCAAAGTAATACTCGATACGCGCAAGGTTCATTTCGTCGAGAACCATAAAGTTGGGGTCTTCGCGCAGCGAAACTTCATACAAGTTCGCAAGGAAATCGGTTTCGTTAAACTTCTTAGTGAACTCGTTGAAATAACCGATAAGGTCGGCTCTGTCACGCCAGGAAGGCTGAACGGAAATAATAGAAGTGCCGTTATTGAAGAACTTACCCATTGCATAGGGAAGCGACGTTTTACCGGTACCGGATATACCTTCCAAAATTATGACCTTGGAGGTTGCCATACCCGCAAAGAAAACGCGAATTGTTTCTTCGGTGTAATAAAGTTTTAACTGCGAAGCCGCAAAGTTTGTAAACCTTGTTACAATCTGCGGCAAAGAGAGCATATCGTCGTCGGTCATATACACGACGTTGGGATTGCGCTCGTACTTCTCGTCGAGATTGACAAGCTTTGTAAAGCGGTTGTTCGAGGTGTCCTTTTCACCCTCTTCCGTAGCTGCAACTTCCGAAGGCTTATCACCGCCTTCCATACTACCGCCCTGACCGAGCTTAAGCGCGAAAATCTTGCTCTTTTCCTTTACGAGCTGGTCGGCCTGTTCTTTGAGCCTTGCAATCTCTTCCATCAACCTGTCTTTTTCTACTTCCTTTGCGCGGAAGAAAATGTATCTGCGCACAAGCTGGAACAGACGGTACAAAATAAAGAATATCAAAGCAATGTTCGCAGCCGAAACGATTATAAGGCAAATCCAGCCCCACACGTCGAAGTTGCTAACGTTAGCACCCAAATTCAGGCAATAGTCAATTGCATCCTCTATAAACAGCTTATAAAATATATAGAAGAATGTTTTTATGAAATACCATAGATTTTGCAACCACGCCCACAAAAAGTTGACGTAGTATTCAGCAAATTCTGCCATAATTTTATACCCTTATCATATTCCCTAACGGAATTTACCGTTACTCTTCTTTTTTGCCTTCGTCTTCTTTTACTTCTTCGGAAGAAGCTTCTTCTGTCGGCGGCTCGGGTTCCGCTACGCTCTCTGGCGCGGCGGGCGGCGCTGCTGCCGCGGAATTAGCCTGCATTTCGGCAAGCAGTTCCTGACGGATACGCTCGCGTTCGTCAAGCTGAGCCTGCGCCTCGGCAACCGTCTGCACCTTCTTTTCCTTTCTGATAACTAATACGAGGTTCACAGCGCAGTAAACAACTATCAAAAGTGTGGGCAATACAACGCACACAAAGAAGCCTGTGGACGTGGTCATAAACAGGAATACTTTACCTATGCCACCCGATTTACTTTTAAATACACCGATAACTTCGGAAGGAAGAACGGTTTCTGTCGAGCTTGCAGGGTTATTGTCACCGTGCGTAGTGTAAGAAGTCGGATTCCCCTCTTCGCCGTTAACTGCAATTATACGGTGGGTATTTATAACCACTTTACCGTTAACTATAGTCTTATCTTTGAAAGAAATTACGTCGCCGACCTTCAAATTCTTTGCTTCGTTTCCCGAAATGGTTTTAATCTTAATCATATCGCCCTTCGAAAAATTATCAGACTTATCGCCGACCATTGAATTTGATTGAACGGCAAGATAAGCCGTACCGAAGATTTCGGTATACTCACCGTACCCCTTCTTCTTGGACGAAATCGTACATATTGCAAGAAAGAGCGCGAATGCGAGAACTACCGCAACCACTACGTCTACTACTATATTAATAATTCTTTTTGCCTTGGGTGACAAGTTCAATTTTTCTGATAATTTAAAATTCATATGTTTTACCGAAAGGGGAAAACACCCCTTTTTAAGTTACGTTTATACTATACCTTATTTATTTTACCATACAATTTTAATTAAAGCAATACCAACTTGAATATTTTTCGTTAAAATAATAAAAAAATTACCGACGGGTGCCCCCGTCGGTAAAATAATTTGTTATGTAAATTTAATTACGATTACTCCTCAGTCCCAGCACCAGCAGCCTTGTCTTCAAACTTGAAGTTCATAGTTACGCCCTCTAAGTTTGCAGCATTTGCAGACGTAACGTTTGCGTTGTCGCCGTTAAGATAAACCATAAATTTAACCTGAATATAGCTTTCGCTATCAACGCCGCCCAAATCAACGCTTAAAGCGTGTGACGTGCCCTTAACGTCAACTTTCGTCCATTCGGTTACAGACTCGTTGGAAGCCGCTTTAGCATACAAAACAACCAAGCTTATAGCATCGTTCTTATTAGTCCAGCTAACGGCAGGAGTACCCCAAGTCAACTTAACGTTTTCAATGCCCTCAGTGCCTTCCAAGGTGGAAAGATATACGTCCTTTATTACAACGTAACCTTCAAACTCTTTTAAAGCCGTATCAGAACCCTCTAATAAAGTACCGTCATCTATTGCAGTACCCTTACCGGTATACCAGTTAGCGAATTTCGTAATGCAAGTATCATCAGCATTTGCTAACGTAGCAGTTGTTCTGTAAGCCGAAGGCTTAAGTTCAACAGCAGTCTCATCAGCCAAGGAAACGGTGGTCAATTTTTCCGAGAAATCAGTACTTGTCGAAATAAGCAAGTAGCCGTTTGCAGTACTTACGTCAACGTTCAATCCCGTTGCAGTTACTTCGCCGTTCGATGCAAACCAAGCGAAGGTTGAGCCAGCCGAAAGGGCAACAGCCGCAACCAGCGCACAAGCCGCGCCTACAATTTTCTTTGTTGCTTTCATTATCATTTTTCTCCTTTTTTATTTATAAATTTTTGCGGGCTTTGCCCGTTAATAAAAGCCTATGTTAATCAATGTCCCGTGAAGTCAATACTCATTTTAAGACTTTCACTTCTTATCGGATCGATACACTCGGGATCATAGCCTTCCAGCCATACGACTATTGTAAATCTTATCGTTTCGTTAACGGCAAGGTTTTTGTATCCCCAGTCACCCTCGTTATTAAATATACAGATATCACTCGCAAAAGGTATTGCCTTACTGTTGTCGTAACCTCTGTTATCTTTTATTTCTTTTGTCAGCGCCTCTTCGGCTTCAACCGTCTTTTCGGGTTTCTTGTATATCGTATACTTATTTTCCGAAAGAAGCGGACCCGGGTCGCCTTCTATGACCATAACGCGCACCGCATCGTCAATATGAATATCCGAAGTATTACCGCCTACTGTAATCGAATCGATATTCATACGCATATCCACGTCAACCGCACGACTGGACTTGTTAATAAGCCAGAAGCTGAATGAGTAGAATCTGTAGCGACCTGCTGTCTCGTAAATGCTGTGCTCACCGTCGTGCTGAGCTATATCGTCGGGCAAATTCTTCCCTTCTCTATCGGGATCATATGTCAGTGCCTCGTCGGGCGTCCACGTAGCGTGATTATATCCGCCGTTAACGGGTACCAATAACCTCGGAGTTGCATCCGACAAATCCCTGTTCATTGCAAGCGCAAGATTAACGCCGCTGTCGTTGTTTACTCTTAAAACGAAGTACTCAGCCTGCTTTGCGTATACCGAGAAGCCCGCAAACACAAGCGATATCGCCAGCGCTATGGGGATAATGATTTTGGACGCTCTTATCCATTTTAATCTTTTAATCCACCTCACGCCTTTTCCCCTCGCCTATGCAGAAACTTCTAAATACTCCTTTAAATCAAAAAAGCCAAAACTCCACCCCGAAAAGGTCCGAGGAATAAGCTTTGGCAACTGACGACCGTGAGTTGGTTTCCCCCCAACCTTTAGGTTCTTAAGCTTTGCGTCCTGCGCTTTCACACAGTTTGCTCTTAATCAATTCTTACAGTAATCATTTTATTATATAATAAATGAAAAGTCAAGACTAAATGTGAAAATTTTTAAAAATTTTTTAATTTATTACATTATGAATGCATAAAATTGCCTAATATGACAATTTTCTTAGCAATCTTCCACGTTAAGTCTTAAATTTTATATTCTTCGGGAGGCTGAGGCTTGCCGTAATAATAGCCCTGTCCGTAGCCGATTTTCAAGCCCCTTATGTAGTCGAGAATAACCTCGTCTTCCACGCCTTCGGCTACGACTGCAAACTGCTTCTTTTCGGCAAAGCCGACAAGCGTTTCCACTACGCCGCCGATAAGGAAGTCGTCCTGCGCCTGCTCGATAAATTTTCTGTCGAGCTTGACCCAGTCGAACTGCAAGTCTTCGAGTGTTTTCAACGACGACATTTCGAGTCCGAAATCGTCTACCGCTATTCTGAAGCCCATCTGTGTGAGCTTCAATATGTTCGAAGCCACTTCGGGCACTTTATCGAACATTGCAAACTCTACGATTTCAAGGCAGATATTCTTTGCGGGGATTTTGTACTTTTTGTATATCTTTCTGAACTCTTCCGCAAGGTGCGGGTACATAAGCTGCTTTGGCGACAGGTTGAACGAGAATATCAGTTCGCTGTCATCGGGGTGCTCTTTGTAGTGCTTGGTCTGTATGCGCAAAAGCTCGTCAAACGCCCACGTGCCTATCCAGTTGATATCGCCCGTCTGCTCCATTATCGGCAGGAATTTGAACGGCGTAAGCACACCCAGCGTAGGATGCTGCCAACGCACGAGCGATTCGTATGCGATTGCTTTGTTCTTGTTTACGTCGTATATCGGCTGGAAGAAGAGCATAAACTGCCTCTCCGATATCGCCGTCTTTATTTCCTGGTACTGCTTGTACTCATCCGTCTGCGTTTCGGCAAGCTCCTCGGAATAAATTACGAACTTGTTGAGTCCGCCCTTCTTTGCCGTGATTACGGCAAGCTCGATATTCTGCAAAAGCGCAGTCGCGTCGGAGCTGAATTCGTTATTGCTCGCAATGCCGAGGTTTACGTTTATATTCAGCTTTGCGCGCGTCAAAAGCGTTACGGGCTTGTTGCACTCCGAAATGGTGACCATAGCCACGTTGGTCAAGCCCTTGTTGTCCATATGCTCTTCAATGTATACGGCAAGACTCTCTTCGTCGTAGTCGCAAATCTTCGAGCCGTGCGGTATTACTCGCACGATTCTTTCCCTGAGCATTTCGGTTATTTTCTTGACCTGCCTTTCGCCGAGCGAGGTCTTCATATCCGTCATACCGTCGATACGTACGAGCATTGCCGAAAAATGCGTATCGGCATTAGCCACGTCGTACTTGTGTTTGAGCATTTCCTCAAAGCCGGCTCTGTCAAGCTCTTTGATTTTGTATTTTTCCGCAATAAGTCTGCGCCTGTCGCGCCTTATCCCGAAATACAGGAACACCGACCCAACGATACACACCGCAAAAAACAGCACAACCAAAAGTATGTACACGCCTGTATTCAGATTTAAATCCAGTAATGAGGTTATCATATCCTCTCCTTAAATGGCAATTACTTGCCGTTCTTTGCCGCCGCAACACGCTTGTAATCGAACGTATCCACGATTTTAAGCGCGTCATCGGGCTTCATTGACTTGCCTATTAACCATCCCTGTATCGTATCGCAGCCAAGGTAATTGAGCATATCGAATTCCTGCGTGGTTTCAACGCCCTCGCAGATCGTCGTTCTGTTCAAAAGCTTTGCTATGTTGGTTATAAACTTGATAATCGCCTGACTTTCCTTGCTCGTCAGAACGTCCTTAACAAACTCTTTATCGATTTTTATAGTCGAAATCGGCAGCTTTTTAATGTACAACAGCGACGAATACTCGGTGCCGAAGTCGTCCAGGTGCACGTTGATGCCCTGCGCCGTCAGTATATCGAGCTTTTTCAGCGTTTCGTTGAAGTTGGTCATTAAGAAACTTTCGGTAATTTCAACGCAGATCGAGCCGGGCTTTAAATCGTACTTTTTGTAAAGCTTCAAGAAGTTTTCGGTAAAGCCCGCCTGCATCAGCTGCACGGGCGACACGTTGAGCGAAACGCTGACGTTTTTTCCGTCAAGCTTCTTAGCAAACGCCATACCCGTATCGAAAATGAAGTCACCGAGCTGTACCATCGCGCCAGTGCGCTCGGCGTACGTTATGAACGAGAACGTGTCTACTTTTACATTCCAACTCTTCTTTACGCGGAAAAGCGCCTCGAAGCCCTCAATCCGCTATTCCTTGATGTTGTACTGCGGCTGGGACTCCATTTCGAACGCGCCCTCGGAAAGCATCTGCTTGATGTCGAAGGTGATGAAATATTTCTCGTACAGCTTTCTCTGTGACTCGTGATAAATGATATAGTCGGCAATCTTCGTGTCCATTACGCGCTGACGCGCCGCCTCTGCCGCCTTGTACGCGTGTTCGAAATTCAGCGGATTCATACTCGCGTCACACATTGCGAAGCCCGACTTAACGTCGAGAGTGAACAGGTTGTCGTCCATTTTAATAGGAGAGTTTATGTACCTGAGCACGTCCTCTATGTCCGACATTAAGATGTCAAGCTTTTTGCCGTCGGGATAAGTTACGCCGATATAGCCGAAATCCAGCTCATACGCATAATTAAACTTCTCGCGCGCCTTTTTCAGAATTATACGTTGAATATCGGTAGCCATCTGCTTGCCGAACAGAGTTTTTATTCTGTCGAGGCTGCTGATAAACATTATGCCCAGCAGCGTGCGTTTGCCTTTACCGATAAAGTTTTCGAATACTTTCGAAAGCGACGCCGTCGTCTTGCCGTCCGAATCGAACTCGCCGACGGAGTCCTCGCTCTGAATGAACGAATCAGCGTTGACTATATCCGCGCCGTACACAATTAAGCGGTTGGGCTGCGAAGTCATACGCATAGCCACGAGCTTGTCGCCGTAATTGCCGGTAAGGCTGACGAGGCTCATAGCCTTACTGTCAAGTTTATCCGCGTCGACGATTTTGGACGTCGCGGAAAACTCGTGCTTGAAAGCGCTGTTTGCGTTCAGTATTTTACCCGTCTTGTCGACGGTTACTTTGTACTTGAATTTATCGGCTTTGCTGCGGCTGTTAAGAAGATAGGTCAGAGCAACCGCCGCCGCAACTATGAGCACACCCGCAACGACCAGAATGGCAACCATATTGCCGAGAGTGTTGTCAATAACCTTCTGCTGAGCCGTAAAGTCCTTTAAACAGCCTATATTGTAACCGTTGTCACCGAATGCGGACGGCGCAAAATAGTAGACGACTCCGCCGATCGTAACCTTTTCGGAAGCGTTGTATTTAAGCCCGTAATCGGCGAGCTTAACCGGCTTCGAGGACTCGGTCGTATCAATCAATCCGCCGCCGTCGACAATTCTGCCCGAGTCGCTGATAATTAAATAGTAGTCGAAATTGGTATCGTTCGCGTACTCCTCTTTGATTTCGGCAAGAAGAGTTTTGTTTTTATCCTCTATATCGGTTTTAATCGAAGAGCCGAATTTAGCAGTTATTTTTTCGGATAACGCGTCCGCTTTCTGCTCCAGGGAAACGTATTCCTGTCTGTACGTATTTTTAGAGAACTGACTGAAAATAAACAGACCTGCCGCCACTTCTATAAGCACGATAATCGCAATGAAAATAACGAGCTTCAAAGCGGAAGATTTATTCAGTTGAGGTAAATCGTTTCTCTTTTTTTTCACTGACTTTCCCCCGCAATAATAAGTGTACGGTATAATACACATTACATTATATCATTTTTAGAACAATTGTCAAGATTGAAATTAAAAAAAGCGACCGCATATGCCGTCGCTTTTTGCGC
The DNA here is from genome assembly GCA_947174955.1 of uncultured Clostridia bacterium. Taxonomy (GTDB): domain Bacteria; phylum Bacillota; class Clostridia; order Christensenellales; family Borkfalkiaceae; genus Coproplasma. The sequence goes on from CAMWKX010000004.1 coordinate 13,183, forward strand.
CTTTACATCGTTTCGAGATTTAAGGCGTTCTTTTTCTTTCCGCACTTTGCACATTCGATATCGATTTTTATCCACTCGAACGCGTCTTTCCAGTTTTTGTCGTTGATAAATTCGGGGTCTGCGTCTTCGAGCAAATCTTCTTTACCCGTACTGTCTATCGTAACGTAAATTTTATACCCCGCTCCTTCGCAGTGAGGCTTTTTCGTTTTCAATTTACCGTCGGTACGATAAGGCTTGTTTGGCTGTTCGTAGCGCATACACATTGCGTCGTAACCGTAATATCTGTCGTCGAACAGCAGAATTTCCTTTCCGCAGTTTTTACATTTGGCATAGATATATTGATATTCGGTGGGTTTATTCGGGTCGTAAGGCGTTTTTTCAAAATGAGTAATATAATCAGGATCTTTGATATATTCTTCAAGCGATTGATACTCATACCTTTCTTTTAAGAATCTAAAAGTATCTAAATGGTATATCCTATACCACTTGTCATTAAATTTATAAGAACTCCATAATGCAACAGGAATGTCCTTATCGTTCTTATGCTCATACTGTTTATACGCACCTGTACGCTTTTCCCGCATTTCATCAGCCTGTTTTTCTATTTCCCGCATTTTCTTGATTTCTTCTGTAGGGATAAACTTGAAAAACAAATAATTATAATCAAACTCTTCGCAACCGCAGGAGCAAACAACCTGACCTTTGGATTTGTTTTCCGCCAACTTTACGGCACGGATATTTTGTCTTAAATAATCGGGGAAAAAATCTTCCATAATCTACCACCTATATTCTTAATTTTTAACTCTCCCGCAGGGAGTACCAAATACCGCCAGACGCATTTTTGCAGCTGGCGGTATTTGGTACTCCCTGCGGGAATCGAACCCACAACGGCCCCTTAGGAGGGGGCTGTTATATCCATTTAACTAAGGAAGCATATTTAATTACTCAACCATAATACAACAACCGCGGTTAAAAATCAACTTATTTAAAAACATTTAAGTCTTTTATTTTTACTCGCTCATTATCGACTTTACGGGAGTTTTCGCAATCCGCTGCACAAAAAACAGATTGAGTGCCTCGTATGCAACGACGAAAACAGTCAGGCATATCCCGAAAGCCGTCCAGTCAAACGCGTAGTGCTTAGTGCCCTCTACCGACGAGAAAACGATATTTATCATAACGTTGAGCACTCCCCACTGATACACGCTCCCTATCGCAAAGCCGATTACGGCGGGAATATGATAAAGTCCGAGCACCGCAAGCCCGCTCTCTTTCAGACTGTAACCGTTGGCTTTGAGCATAGCTATCGTCTTTGCGTTGCCACCCACTACCGCGCTCAGCGCCAAAATCAGCGACATTGCCGCAAGTATCAACCCGATAATCAGTATCATAAAGCCCATCATATCGCTTGCATAGTCGCGCATAGATAGTCCCATTAAAATCATCGAGCCGAAGCAAAAACAGCCGAACCCCACGAAAAATACCAGCATTTTTCTGTCCTTAAACACGCAGAACGCCAGCTCGGTCAAGAAATTGCGATTGCCCTTTTGCTCTTTCATTTTTATACGCCTAAGCCTTTCCTCGCCCTTTATGAGGGAAAGCGCGGGCGTTTTCAATTTGATGTACGCTATAAGTACAGCCAACACGGAATAAAACACCGTCGGCAAAATAACGATTAAGAGCAATATAGGGTGATAATGCAATATTACGTGCGGAAGTGCGTCGCCGTCGTTCTGTACGGCGTAAAACCTGGGCATTAACGCCCAGCTTAAAGCATAGCCCGCCGCCGCGCCTATAAACACGCACAGTCCGAAGACGGCGCAACCTGCCGCAACTTTCAAATCGCCGTACCCCAGTGCCTTCAATATGCCGAAACGCGCGGAGTGCTCCTTGATATAGTGCCCGATATAAAACACCAACAGCACCGCCGAAGTGACGCCGAGACATCCGCCTGTAACTGCGCAGACAACCTTATTGTTCAGCTTCATAGCCGTATAAGCGATCTGCTGTTTTTCGGTCACCTCGCCGGCAACGGCGTTTAGGTCGATAGCGTAGTTTAAAAACAGATTGCATACGAGAACGGCACAGCATACGGTTATTATAATTCCGACGAACTTAAGCGCGTCCTTAAAACTTACCGTCATAATTTACCACCCTATTTCGTATGCGGTTTTTATTGTCGGGTTTTGCTTATCCTCAACAATCAGTCCGCTGTTCAGCTTGATTACCCTGTCGGCAGTCTGCGCAATATTTTCGTTATGCGTGACCGTAACCAAAGTGAAACCGCGCTCTTTCCGCAGTTTTAAAACGTAGTCTAAAAGCTGTCTGCCCGTAGCCTCGTCGAGCGCGCCAGTCGGCTCGTCCATAAACAGCACTTTCGGAAGCTTTGCCAAAGCCCTCGCAACGGCAACGCGCTGCTGCTCTCCGCCCGAAAGCTGTCGCGGGTATTTATTCAGTTTTTCTCCCAAACCCAGGCATTCGATTATATCTTTATAGTCCTTGTTATCCGCCAAGTCCGCGCCCATACGCACGTTTTTATCAACCGTCATATCGGGCAGAAGACAGTACTGCTGAAACACGAAACCGACGTACTCGCGCCTGAACGCCGTGAGTTCTCTGTCCGTAAGGCGGGTAATTTCCCTTTCGTCGTAAAAAATTTTGCCCTCGTCAACCCGTTCGAGCCCGCTTAAAACGTTTAAAAGCGTAGACTTGCCCGAACCCGACGCGCCTAAGATAACAACGTTATCGCCGTCATTTATTGATAAGCCAATACCTTTCAGTACCGTTTGTCTGTTGTCGGACGTACCGTACGACTTTACAATTCCCTTAGCTTCAATCATTTGCCGCCCCCTTTATCTGTTTAAGCATTGCCGTAAACGCAAACGTAAGCCTTTCGCTTATCTCTTCGTCGGTGAACGCGCAGGAGTTAGTAACGCACAGCGCGGCTATCCCGTGGGTGTATATGTTTATGTCCTTATGAAGTTTCCTCGCCGTATCTTCGTCGAGCGACCACGAGTTCATAAGCGCGCTTATGATTTTCGAATTGTTATCATCGAGCAATACGAAATTGTCCATACCGCCGCGGTTTTCAGACATATACAGCACGCGGAAAAGATTCGGTTCTTTTCTTGCAAACTCGATATACTTCAAGCCCGCGCCCTTGAACGGAAACGGTTGCAGCTTCAAGCCCTCGGCTATATAACCGTCGTACATCTGTTTTGCCTGCTTTACCACTTCGCCACGCACCTCGTCCATATTTTCAAATACCGAAAATATAGGCGCGACCGAACTGTTGAGCTTTTCGCTCAATGCCCGCGCCGTAAGCGCGGGCATACCCGCCTCACGGACTACCTCCGTTGCGGCGGCAACTATTCTTTCCCTTGAAAATTTTACTTTCGGCGGCATATTTACCTCAATTAAATAACACTTGTTATATAACATATATTATATTTAAAATTTTCGTTTTGTCAACAAAAAAAGCAGACTTCGATTAAGAAGTCTGCCTTTGAATTTTAATTTTAAATTACTTCAACTCTGCGAAGTACTTAATAGTTCTTACCATCTGCGAAGTGTAAGAATTCTCGTTGTCGTACCAGGAAACAACCTTAACAAGGGTCGTGCCGTCGCCGAGAGGCATACACTTGGTCTGGGTTGCGTCGAACAGCGAGCCGTAGGTGATGCCGATGATATCGCTGGAAACGACTTCGTCCTCGGTGTAGCCGTAGGAAGCGCTGGAAGCCGCCTTCATAGCAGCGTTTACGCTTGCCGCGTCAACTTCGCCTTCGCAAACTGCGATAAGCTGGGTAAGCGAGCCGGTGGGTACGGGTACGCGCTGTGCGCAGCCGTCAAGTACGCCGTTGAGCTCGGGAATTACAAGACCGATAGCCTTAGCAGCGCCCGTCGAGTTGGGAACGATGTTAACGGCAGCCGCTCTTGCTCTTCTCAGATCGCCCTTGCGGTGAGGTCCGTCGAGTACCATCTGGTCGCCGGTGTATGCGTGAATGGTCGTCATATAGCCCTTCTTGATTTTGCAGAGCTTGTTGAGCGTTGCAGCCATAGGTGCAAGGCAGTTGGTCGTGCAGCTTGCCGCGGAAATAACCGTGTCGCTTGCCTTTAAAGTATTTTCGTTTACGCTGTAAACAACCGTGGGCAAATCGTTGCCTGCGGGTGCGGAAATAACGCACTTCTTAGCGCCCGCCTTGATGTGTGCGGAAGCCTTTTCCTTGGAGCAGTAGAAACCGGTGCACTCGAGCACTACGTCTACGCCTACTTCCGCCCAGGGAAGGTTAGCCGCGTCTTTCTCGGCATAAATTTTAATGGTCTTACCGTTAACGGTGATGCTGTCTTCACCCGCGATAACCGACTCTGCATACTTGTATCTGCCCTGAGCCGAATCGTACTTAAGAAGATGAGCAAGCATTTTGGGGCTCGTCAAATCGTTGATAGCTACGATTTCATAACCCTCCGCGTCGAACATCTGCCTGAACGCAAGACGGCCGATACGACCGAAACCGTTGATAGCAACTTTTACATTAGCCATAAATATATTCCTCCGAATAAAAAATATTTACTTTTTTGTATGCGGTAACCAAAATTACCAGCGTCGTAATTATATCAAATTGCTTTCGGCAAGTCAACAAAATATCAAGAATTACGCGGTTATTTTTTATCAACATTTTTTCAAAATACACTTGAAATTTAACGCCTTATGAATTATACTTATATAAGGTAAATTTGTTACCTTTTATCTTTAATTTATGATATCGGAGGTTTTCTATGGGATTGGTTTCGGCAAAGGAAATGCTTGAAAAGGCAAGAGAAGGCAAATATGCGGTTGGTCAGTTCAATATCAACAATTTGGAATGGACTAAGTCCATTTTACAGACTACCGAGGAGTTAAAAGCTCCCGTAATACTCGGCGTTTCTGAGGGCGCGGGCAAATATATGACCGGCTTCAAGACGGTTGCCGATATGGTTAAGGCGATGATCGAAGAATTACATATCACCGTTCCCGTAGCTCTTCACCTCGACCACGGCACGTACGACGGCTGCTATAAGTGTATCGAAGCGGGCTTCTCCTCAATTATGTTCGACGGCTCCCACTTCCCTATTGAAGAAAACGTTGCTAAAACAAAAGAACTTGTAAAGGTATGCGCACAAAAAGGCATGAGCCTTGAAGCCGAAGTCGGTTCTATCGGCGGCGAGGAAGACGGCGTTGTAGGCCTCGGCGAATGCGCAGACCCCGACGAATTCAAAAAGATCGCAGATTTGGGCGGTACCATTCTTGCGGCAGGTATCGGCAATATTCACGGCAAATATCCTGCAAACTGGCCCGGATTAAGATTTGACGTACTTGAAAAAATTAAGGCAAAGACAGGCGATATGCCTCTCGTTCTTCACGGCGGAACAGGTATTCCCACCGATATGATTAAAAAGGCAATTTCCTTAGGCGTTGCTAAAATAAACGTAAATACCGAATGTCAGCTCGCGTTCCAGGCGGCTACAAGAAAATACGTTGAGGAAGGCAAAGACCTTGTTGGAAAGGGTTTTGATCCCAGAAAATTGCTTGCTCCCGGCGTAGAAGCTATAAAAGCCACTGTAAAAGAAAAAATGGAAATCTTCGGTTCAATCGGTAAAGCTTAATTTTAATTTTGAAAACGGCGAAAGCGTTTTGCTTTCGCCGTTTTATTTTTAAATTTTTTTAAAAATATCCAATAAATGATTTGAAGCGCCAACCAAATCCTGACGCTCGCAGGTAGCTAGCACATATTTTAAATACAGCTCATACTCTTCTTCGTCCATTTCGTCAATCACTTCGTGCATATACTGTGTAGCCATGTCCGTCCCGACAAAATGCAACCTCTCAGCAGGAAGACCAACCATAAGAGCGTCAATATCTTCTTTTCGGTGAAGAGCAAATAATTCCTGAGGAGTTGAACTCAACTTAAAAGTATTAATATCTGTAAGTGAGATATAAGGTTCCGTATTTGCATTATGCTTG
>CAMWKX010000005.1 GCA_947174955.1 uncultured Clostridia bacterium
CCTACCGCGACACGCTGGCACTGACCGCCGGAAAGATTTCTGGGGAATCTTTCGAGATAGTCGGTCAAGCCGAGAATTTTAGCCGTCGCCTGCACCTTTTCCTCGATGACGTCGGCGTCGATGCCCTCGAGCATAAGTCCGAACGCGAGGTTTTCGTATACGGTGAGGTGAGGATAGAGCGCGTAAGACTGGAATACCATTGCTATTCCTCTCTCGCGCGAGCTCATCTGGTTGGCGAGCTTGCCGTCGATATAGAACTCGCCTGCAGTGATGTCTTCGAGACCCGCTATCATACGGAGGGTCGTCGACTTGCCGCAGCCCGAATCGCCGACGAGGCAAATGAATTCGCCGTCTTTGATTTCCATATTGAAGTCGTGCACGGCGTGATAGCCGTTAGGATAGACCTTGTTTACGTCTTTGAATAATAAAACTGCCATTTTTGTTTTCCCCTTTACTTTAAGTCCTGAGTTTTGATATTGTCCATATCGTCGTACGCCTGGTTCTCACCGCACATACCCCAGATGAAGGTGTAGTTGTGAGTACCTATGCCCGTATGTATGGACCAGCTGGGCGAAATGACCGCCTGCTCGTTGTGCATAATGATATGACGCGTTTCCTGAGGCGTGCCCATAAGGTGGATAACCGCCTGGTCCTCGGGAACTTCGAAGTACATATATACTTCCATACGTCTTTCGTGCGTGTGCGAGGGCAACGTGTTCCAGCCGCTGCCTTCGGCGAGCTCGGTCATACCCATTGCAAGCTGACAGCTCTCGCAAACGTCGCCTATTATGAACTGGTTGATTGTTCTCTTATTCATTCCCGCTTCGGTGCCGAGATGTCTCTGTACGCAGTAGCGCACACCCTCGGGTGCGGGTACGCCCTCAACGGGCTTGGTTATCTTGACCGTGGGATAGGTCTTATGGGCGGGCGAAGAGTTGATATAGAACTTTGCGGGGTTCTTGCCGTCTACCGACGAGAAAGTAACCTCTTTCGTGCCCATACCTACGTATATGCCCTCTTTGTGACCGATATCGTACTTCTTGCCGTCGAGCGTGATTACGCCCGCGCCGCCGATATTGATTACGCCCAATTCTCTTCTTTCAAGGAAGTACGCGGTTGCAAGCTCCTTGAACGTGCCGAGCGACAAAGCCTTTTTAACGGGCATTGCGCCGCCCGCAATAATTCTGTCCTGATGGGAATACGTCAATAAAATGTCGTCTTCCTCGAACAGTTTTTCGATTAAATATTTTTCCCTCAGTTCCGCGGTGTCGTACTTTTTGGAATCGTCGGGATGGTTTGCATACCTTACGTCAAATTTCATTGTTTATACTTCCTTAATTTATTATTATACTTGTTCCCAAATCTTTCTTACGTACTCGGTGCACGGCACGATATTCTCGCCCGTAGTGCCTTCGAGCACCAGAATTGCGTTCTTGTCGTACGCCTTTATGCGCTTAAGAATTGCGGGATAGTCGAACAGTCCCTTGCCGGGCGGCACCTGCTTTACCTTGCCGTCCTGCATTATATAGTCCTTTAAATGGAACACGACAATCTTGCCCGCAAAGGTCTTCAAGCCCTCGTCTAAAATTTCGAGGTAGCGCGAATGGTTGGTTTCGTCAAGGTAGTTGTAAATATCGAAAATGACCTTGACGTTTTCCCTGTTCACGCCGTCGATTGCTCTTTTGAGCGTTGCCACGTTCCAGCAGACGTGACCCGCCGCACCCTCCATACCGATATACGCGCCTTGCGCTTTTGCGTAGTCGGCAAGTTCGGTAAAGGTTTCGATAACGGTTGCAAGCGCCTCTTCGGTGCGGTTGAGCGGGTTGTAAGTCCACTTGTCGTCGTTGAACGAGCCCGTTTCGCTGCCTACTATGTTGCAGCCAAGCAGTTTCGAGCACTTTAAATAGTCCTTGAAAACCGCCTTGCAGTTCGCAACCTTTTCCTTGTTGGAATGGACGGGGTTGAAGTACGCGCCGATAAGTCCGACGGTTATTCCGCCCTCTTTTAAAGTGCGCCCTAACTCTTCGGCAACTTCCGCGGTGAGCGCGTTCGGCTTGTAGGGTATTTCGTCGATAAACTTATACGCCACAAGCTGAACGGCGTCTATACCGCTTTGATGTAATTTTTCTACCGCAGCCCCGGCGCCCTTGACGCCGAGGTCGTGCGTGCGAAATGCTATTTGCATAAATTATCTCTGTACGCGTCCGCTGCCGTCGCCGCCTGCGAGAGCTTCGACTTCCTTGCGCGATACAAGGTTGAAGTCGCCGGGGATGGTGTGCTTCAATGCGGAAGCCGCAACGCCGAATTCCAAAGCGTCCTTGAAGTTCTTGCCGTCGAGGAAGCCGGTGATAACGCCGCCCGCAAAGCTGTCGCCGCCGCCTACGCGGTCAACGATGGGATGCAGAGAATAGCTCTTGGAATGATAGAATTCCTTGGTTTCCGCGCTGTAAATGCAAGCCGACCAGCCGTTGTCGGAAGCCGAATGAGAAACGCGGAGCGAAGAAATCGCATACTTGAATCCGAGGTCTTTGCACATTCTTTCGAAAATATCCTGATAGCCCGCAAGTTCAAGGTCGCCCTTGGTAACGTCGGTTTCGCCGGGCTTGTAGCCGAGCACGAGGTCTGCGTCCTCTTCGTTGCCGATGCAGACGTCAACGTACTGCATAAGGTTGGTCATAACCTTCTTAGCCTTTGCGCTCGTCCACAGCTTCTTGCGGAAGTTGAGGTCGCAGGAAACGGTTACGCCGTGCTTTTTAGCAGCCTTTAAAGCTTCTTCGGTAAGTACTGCCGCGCTGTTGGAAACCGCCGGAGTAATGCCCGTGAAGTGGAACCAGTCGGCGCCCTCGAAGATTGCGTCGAAGTCGAAGTCTTCGGGTTTAGCCGTGGATATGGACGAATGAGCTCTGTCGTATACGACCTTGGAAGGACGGATGGACGCGCCCGTTTCGAGATAGTAGATACCAAGTCTTTCGCCGCAGTGAGCGATGTGGTCAACCTCAACGCCGTACTTGCGAAGAGCCGCAACAGCGCAGTCGCCGATTTCGTTTTCGGGAACAGCCGTTACGAATTCAGCCTTGTGACCGTAGTTTGCGCACGATACGGCTACGTTAGCTTCGCCGCCGCCGTAGTTGATGTCAAACTCGTCAGCCTGAATGAACTTTTCGTTGTTGGGGGTGGAAAGACGAAGCATAATTTCGCCCATAGTTACAATCTTTTTCATAATATATTTCTCCTTTATAAATAAAGTTTTTTTATTTTAAATTTATTTAGCCTGTACAAGGTGTACCGCAAATCCGCCGAATTGGTCTTTCAGATAAGCAACAGTAAGATTGCCCGCCTTGTCGTACTTGTACGAAGTTTCGTCAGCCTCGAAGCCGCGCATCTTCAACTGATAAACGGCGCGCTTAACAGAGTTGGTCGATACCGCGATATGTCCCATATCGCCCTTGAACGGCGACTTCATACATTCAACGTAGGTGGAAGCGAATACCGAGCTGTTGCCCACCTTCTTGGTAAAGCCGAACGCGTTGTCGAACTTGTCCGCAACGCTCTCCGCCTCTTCGGGGTTGGCGCAGTTGATACCCACGTGTACCATCTTGAAGCCGAGCATCTTGTCGATAGCTTCCTTACAAAGAGCGGTAATTCCCTCCCAGTTCTCTTCTTCGAGCATCTTGCCGGGGACAATCCAGCTGCCGCCGCAGCAGACGATCTTGTTGTAAGCGAGATACGTGTTGAGGTTATCCGCCGTAACGCCGCCCGTGGGCATAAAGCGCATCGTGGTGTAAGGGCCGCAGACCGACTTTATGTAGGGAAGTCCGCCCGCCTGCTCCGCAGGGAAGAACTTGGCAAAATCAAGTCCGAGTTCCAACGCCTGCTCTATCTCGCTTGCCGAGGAAAGACCGGGCGCGAAAGGTATGCCCTTGTCGAGGCAGTGCTTTACAACCTTGGGGTTAAGACCGGGAGCAACGCAGAATTTTGCGCCCGCCGCATACGCCGCGTCCGCCTGTTCGCAGGTTAAAACCGTGCCAGCGCCGACAAGCATATCGGGGTAAGCCTTTACCATACGTTTGATAACTTCGTCCGCACCCTTTGCACGGAAGGTTACCTCCGCACAGTTGATGCCGCCGTCGCGCAAAGCCTTTGCAAGCTTTTCGGCGTTCTCCACCTTGTCGAGCTTGATTACGGGAACGATACCCACGTTACCCAGGCTTTCGACCAATTCGTCCAACTTTTGTTTAATCGTCATAAAAAATTACTCCTTACGCGCGTATTACGCGCATATATTCATACACATAAATTATAAATGTAAACTTTTGGAAAGTACATATACGAAACGGATATATTCATACACAATTCGGCAGTGTACATATCTTTATCTGAAAAGCTGCGAATTTCTTGTATTTTTTGCGGAAAAGAGGGTTGTGACGGGCAATTAAAAATGTTATTATATTCACGTAAGAAACATCAGGGAGGTGTAAGAAAATGACAATCGGAATTATTTTAGGTTTTATTTTCGCAATCGCGATGGTAATCTGCGCGATTTTATCGGTATGCTTCTTTGCGGGCAGAAAGCTGTTCGCAAGCAGCAAAAACAATATGACGGCAAAAAGACCGCTTGCGGGCGGACTTACGGCGGGCGGTGCGGCAGTGGCGTTTATCCTCTTCCTCTTTATACCGTTCAGCTTTCACACGGTCAACGCGGGTGAAATCGCCGTCGTAAAACACCTCGGCGAAGCGCGCGCCGTACGCACCGCGGGCACGTACTTCGATTTCTGGATAACCGAAAAGTACGATCACTACGATTCCAAGGTGCAGAATCTGAACATCAACGCGCACACCTACTCCAAAGACGGTCAGTCGATGCTCATTTTAATCAACGTTCAGTACCAGATGGACACCGCGAGAGCTTTGGAAGTCGCCAACAACTACGGCAGCCTGGAAGCGCTCTCCGTCAAAATCGAAAACGTGACCGAAGGCAGAGCCAAAGCCGTGCTTTCCAAATATTCGGCTATGGAAGTTATCGAAAACCGCGCGGACGCAACCAAAGAGGTTGAAGACGCGGTTAAAGAAGCTATCGACACGAGCTATTACGCATATATCAACACGGTCGTGCTGACAAACATCGATTTCACCGACGCGTTCGAAAAGACGGTCGAGGACAAGATGATTGCGGAGCAGGAAAAACTGAAGGCGCAGTACGAAAAGGAAACGGCGATAATCAACGCCGAAAAGGAATTCGAAGTCGCCAAAAAGCAGGCGGAAGCTAAAATCGAGGTTGCCAAGGCGGACGCGGAAGCGCAGAAGTTAATCGCCGGCGCAGAAGCGTACGCAACCAAGATTAAAATAGTCGAGCTGGCGCGTTCGATGGGTTATACCGTGACCTCTACCACCGAAGGCGAGGAAGTAGTTTACGAAATCGAATGGGGCACCGGCGCGGAAGCCGAAGCGAGCAAGAAGCTTTTAATCGAGTATATGGAATACCTCGAATACCTTGCAAAATGGGACGGCAAGCTGCCCCAGGTCGTTACGGGCGACAACGGCAACGTTATGATACCCGTACCTACGAACCCCACAAACTAACCTAAAAAGTAAGCCCCCGCGGCGTCTGCCGCGGGGGCGTTTTTTATTCGGTTACGTTTCTGCGCTTTGACTTGGCAAACCTTTCGTTCGTCTTTTTAATGAGCATAGAAAGCGGCTTGTAAATGAGTAGCGTGACTATCGATATCAGCACCACTTTTACAAAGTTGAAAAGGAACGCCCAGTACCACACGGTGAGGTAAAAATCCATACCCGCGCGCCAGCTCGTATGCGCGTACAGATTGAGATAGAACGGGAAGGTTAAAAGATAGTTGACGGGCACCGACCACGCCACCTGGCACACGCAGCCGATCGCAATGGTTATCAGCACGGCCTTTATGCCCTTGTGCCTTTTGTACATTATCGTGGGGATAAGTATGTACGGCAGCATTATTAAAATGTTCGCAAGCTCGCCCACTCCCACCGTCTGCGAAAACGCTACGCCGTATAAAACTTCTTTGAGCACGCTGACAACTACGCCCGCGACGGGTCCCAGCGCAAAGCCCGCAATCATTACGAACACGCCCGAGAAATCCACCTTTAAAAAGCTGACCGCAGGGATAATGTAAAACTCGAACCACGGCAGCCGCAAAATGAACGACAACGCGGTGAACACCGCCATATACGATATCCTCGTCGCAGTAAAATACTGTCTGAACGCTTCGCCTCTGCTCTTCTTAACCTCTTCTTCCATAATTACCTCGCAATAAAAAAACGCTCCGAAAAAATTTCGGAGCGCAAATCAAACGATATAAAAACCGCTTTAAAATTCTTTTATCATCCGGACTTTAACCGTCGGTTACGGAATTGCACCGTATCGGGAGTTTTGACAACTCTTAGCAGACTTTACTGCCGGTGGGGAATTACACCCCGCCCCAAAGAACGTTAAATTGTAAGTTCATTATATTTACAAATCAAGGCGTTGTCAAGAAAAATTTACTCGCTTATAAAAAGTATTCCCAAAGTGTTCCGCCCGCAGTGACTGGTAACTATGCTGCCCGCAACCGTTTCCAGCACACGGTCAAACTCGAAATACTCCGCAACCAGATTCTTCGCAAGCTCCACCAGTTCCCTGTCCGCCGAACTGTGCGTTATAAAGCAACGCATTTTATCGTACGCGGGATACGCCTCTTTCAGGTCGGCGGTGTAGGTCTTTATGCACCTCTCCATACCGCCCATATACTTCTTTTTGGCTATCAGCTGACCTTGTTCGTTCTCGCATATCATAGGGTGTAGCTTTAAAACCTTTGCCCCGATGAGCGCGGCAAGCGAACATCTACCGCCCTTGTGCAGATAGTCCAGCGCGTCGGGAACGAACGAGGTGTTGACCTTTACCCGCAGAGCGTTTATCTTATCGCAGATATCCTGCGCGTTCAGTCCATCTCTTGCAAAATCGCACGCTTTCAATACCAGAAGCCCCTGCCCCGAGGACAGAGCGCGGCTGTCGATAACGTACACCCTGCCGTCGAACTCCTTTGCCGCGACGCACGCCGCCGAGTGCGACGAGGAAGCCTGCGAGGATATATTGAAATGTATAAGCGCGTCGCAGTCTTTTAAATTGGCGGAGAAAAATTCCGCGTATTCCTCCGACGTGCCCGCCGCCGTCTTGGGCAGCTGATTGTTCTGCTTTACGAAATCGAAAATGTCCGACGGCGAAATTTCGCCGTCCTTGTAGCTTTTTTCGCCGAGAACGACGGTAAGCGGAAATATTCCTATGCCGTTTTCATCGATTAAATCCTTGCTTAAATCGCAGGTTGAATCGGAAGTTATTTTGATTTTCATATTCGGAATATTAACACCGCGCGGCAGAAATTACAACGGTTTCGACAAAAATTTCACAAAAAAGCCGCGCGGCGAAAAAATTTCGCCGCGCGGCTTTTAAATAATTCTGTTTTTACCCGCCCACGCTCAAGCCATACAAAAATAATAACGCTATTGCCATTACAATAAATATGCTCGGTCCCGTAAAGAACGCATAATACACTATCGCTATAATGTTATTTTTAAGAAACTCGAACTTTTCGCTGAAAACGAAAAACAGTACGGCAATGATTATGAAGACAGCGATATATCCAACCGCTACCCCAATGCCCTTTAACAACCATTTTTCCGTGGGTAAAGTTTTGCACGCTATACACGTACTGAATGCCGTGTAGAGTAAGTCGACCGCGCAAAGGACGATTAATACCGCAGTAATTCTCGGCTTTACGAGATAATATACGCAAAACGAAGTAGCGGTAAGCGCAAGTCCCCCGAGCAATAACAATGCGGGTAAAATAAAGCTTTTTACGTCTACCTGATTTTTTGCCATATACTCTTACTTAACGCAATCAGCATACAGAGGGAACGCCTTGCAAAGTTTTGCAACCTCTTCGGTTACGTGAGCGTAAGCCGCTTCCTTCTTGTCGATAATCTCGGCGATAAGCTGAGCTATCTTGCGAGCCTCGGGCTCCTTCATTCCGCGCGAGGTCATTGCGGGAGTGCCAATTCTTATGCCGCTGGTCACAAACGGCTTCTGCGTGTCGAAAGGTATAGCGTTCTTGTTGACCGTGATATGCACGTCGTCAAGCATATGTTCGAGCTCCTTGCCCGTCATACCCTTGTCGGTAAGATTTAATAATATAAGGTGATTGTCCGTGCCGCCCGAAACCATCTTTACACCGAGTTTTGTGAACTCGTCCGCCATTGCCGCCGCGTTTTTGACGATTTGCTTCTGATATTCCTTGAATTCGGGCTGTAACGCTTCCTTGAAAGCAACTGCCTTTGCCGCGATTATGTGCATTAAGGGGCCGCCCTGTATGCCGGGGAACACGGCTTTGTCTATCGCCTTGCCGTACTCCTCCTTGCACATTATTACGCCGCCGCGCGGTCCGCGCAGGGTCTTGTGCGTGGTGGTGGTTACGAAATCCGCGTAGGGCACGGGTGAGGGGTGAAGTCCCGCCGCAACCAGACCCGCAATGTGCGCGATGTCAACCATCATAAGCGCGCCCACCTTGTCGCAGATTTGACGGATACGCTTGAAGTCGATTACGCGGGGGTACGCGCTTGCGCCCGAAACTATCATTTTGGGCTTGCACTCCACCGCTATCTTTTCCATTTCGTCGTAGTCGATTACCTGCTTGTCCTCGCTTACGCCGTAGGGCACTATGTTGAAGTACTTGCCCGAAATGTTGACGGGCGAGCCGTGCGAAAGGTGACCGCCGTGCGCGAGGTTCATACCCATAACCGTGTCGCCCGGTTGCAGCATTGCAAAGAACACCGCAAGGTTTGCGCTCGCGCCCGAATGGGGCTGAACGTTGCAGTACTCGCAACCGAAAATTTCCTTGATACGGTTACGCGCCAGATCTTCCGCAATGTCGACGAACTGACAGCCGCCGTAGTAGCGGTGAGCGGGATAGCCTTCCGCGTACTTGTTGGTCAAATGGCTGCCCGCCGCGGCAAGCACCGCGGGAGAAACGAAGTTTTCGCTGGCAATCAGTTCGATATTGCCCTGCTGGCGTGCAAGTTCGAGTTTTAACGCCTCGGCAACTTCGGGGTCGGTTTGTTCGATTAAAGAAATATCTATCATTTTTAACTCCGTAAAATTTATAATTATGCATTAATTGTAGCATATAATTTATAATTAATCAATTATTTGAACATCGTTTGAATAAATTTATCTACCTAACCAACCACCATCTACGGCGAGAGTGAAGCCGTTGACGTAATCGGAAGCCGCGCTTGCAAGATAAACCGCAGCGCCTTCCAAGTCGGCGGGTGTGCCCCACCTGCCCGCGGGTATGCGCGCCAGAATGTCGGCACTGCGCTCCTCGTCCTGCCTAAGCTGCTGCGTGTTGTTGGTAGCCATATAGCCGGGAGCAATCGCGTTGACGTTTATGCCGTACTTCGCCCACTCGTTGGAAAGGGTCATCGTAATTCCCTTGATTGCCGACTTTGACGCCGTGTACGAGGGTACGCGTATGCCGCCCTGATAGGAGAGCATCGAGGCGATATTTATAATCTTGCCGCCCCCGCCCTGCGCTATGAACTGCTTTGCGACCGCCTGAGTCAAGAAAAACACCGTCTTTAAGTTGACGTTTAAAACGCTGTCCCAGTTCTCTTCGGAAAATTCCAGACTGTCCTGCCTCTTGATTATGCCCGCGTTGTTAACCAAGATATCAATGCGACCGTAGCGCGTGAGGGTCTTTTCGATAACCTCGGGAATGACCTCGCACGAGGAAAGGTCGGCGATTACGTTGTAAAAATTTTCACTGCCGATAAGCTCTTCGGTTTCGGTTGAAGGTCTGCGCGAAACACCCACGACCTTTGCGCCCGCCTCGGCGTACGCTCTGCAAATGCCCTGCCCCAGCCCCGTGTTCGAGCCCGTGACTATCGCAACTTTACCTTTTAAAGAAAATAAATCAAGTATCATAATTTCCCCCGAAATTTTTATTTTTCAAACGCAACGGTTTTACCCGCCCCGACTTCGTAAGTTTTTCCGCGCAATTCAATCCAGACGCTCTGCGCCGAAGGGTTGTACACCCTTTCTCCGTCGAGCGAGAACACGAGCCGTTCATACGCCTGCACGTACTCGTAAATTTCGATATTGGTTGCCAGCCATATATCTTCCGCATTTTCAGCCGCGCGTCTGCCCAGGTCTTCGATTATATCCCAGTTATTATTGTCGTCGAACTCGTACGAATGCCCCCACACGTAGAACAGCCACGGCTCGCGGTGCTTGAATTCTTTGAGCGGCGAGCCTTTAAAAAACTTGTCCGCAAGGGGCGCAAGCTCCTTTTCGGTGTGATGGCACGTGGGGTTGAGTTCCAGCCAGTCGGTCGGCATTTCGAAACCGTAAGTCGAGTGCGTGGTGCGCGCATACGCCACGCCCAAATCGGCAATTACCCGCTTGATATCCGCGTTATAACCGTTGTAGGCGTACGCCATACCGCGTACTATTTTACCGAATTTGCCTTCGAGATACGCGCGGTTTTTGCACACCTCGTTTACCGCCTCGCAAAGGGGCACTTTATCGAGGAATATGTGCCGCGCGCCGTGTAGTGCGACTTCCTGTCCGCTCTCCTTAAACGTGCCGTACGTTTCCTCTTCGTCCATTCTGTCGTGCCAGCACTGACAGTCGAACAATTCCGAATTGAGATTGAACGCGCCCTTTAAACCGTACTTTTCAAAGACCTGCAAGAGGTGCTTGTCCGCCCTTACTCCGTCGTCGTACGAAAAAGTGAGAGCTTTGCATTTCCCCTCGGGAAAACGCATATATTTTTCCTCAAACATCTGTCTGAACATCGATTGACCCCCTGATATGCCTTAATTATCGGTATTTTCTTCCGTTTCGGCATTATTTTCGATAATCAATTCTTTCCCCGAAATTTCCCCGACCGTTACGGAAACGCCCTCCGCCACCGCAACGACCTCTTCGGGCTCTTTAAACAGCCCCGACGACTTTTTCCACTTGCCCGTGAGCAGCCTCGACAGGAAGAGAACCGAACGCAGTACCCAGTCGGAACACATACCGATCCAATAGCCGAACGCGCCGAGCTGAGGCAGTCCCGCAATCTTGTCGGTCGTAAGTATAAACGACAGCCCAACGCGCATTACGAACATCGAAGTGACCGCGCTGAACATAACGTATTTGACGTCGCTCGTCGCCTTTAAAATGGCGGGCGTCGTGAACGACAGCGGGTAGGTGACAATCTGGATTGCCAGACA
Source organism: uncultured Clostridia bacterium (assembly GCA_947174955.1). GTDB lineage: Bacteria > Bacillota > Clostridia > Christensenellales > Borkfalkiaceae > Coproplasma. The sequence continues at coordinate 11,284 of CAMWKX010000005.1, forward strand.
GAAATACAGGCAGTTCAGAGCGATTTGCTCGGCTTGCGCTCCGTATCCCCACATATGCACGATAAACTGCGAAAAGCCGAGGAACAGCGCAACGCACACGCCGTTGGCTATGTAGGAAAGAAGAAACATTTTCTTCATATAGTACTTGCACTGGTCGACGTCGCCCGTACCCACCGCCTGACCTATGACTGTGAGGCACGCCGTGCCCACGCCGCCGCCTACCATCGAGGCGTAGTTGTTTACGTGGTTGGCAATCGAGTTGCCCAGCGCCTGAACGTTGATGGTTTTCTTAACTCCGTCCTCTACCACCTGCAAACCGTTTGCGTCGAGAACGGGGTGAATGTAGCAGCCCACGTTTACGAACGTTGACGTTAAAAGCTTGCCCAGCTGGAAGAGCGAGCTTTCTATGCCTGCGGGGATAGCCAGGCGGAGTATCTTTTTTATCATCTGTCCGTTAAAGCGGAACTTTTCGAAAATTTTTACGCACACGGCGTTCTTGGGGTTGCCCAAAACGACGAGCATAAACACCGCGGGAATGGCTCTGCACACGAGCGTTGCAAGCGCCGCGCCCAGAACGCCGAGCTTTAAAACGAACAGAAATATGGCGTTCATTGCCGCGTTCAGAGCGCAGGACAGAGCCGCCGAAGTCATAGTGAACATACTCTTGCGCTGTACCCTCAAAAGTGCGGCGCACGCGTTGAACAGTCCTATAAAGGGGAACGAAGCGGCGGTTATGTAAAAGTAAATGCGCTGGTCGCGGAAGGTCTGGCTTGCCGTTTCGATATCCGAATACAGCAGTCTTAACAGCGGCCAGTTGAGGGCGAGGCACAATCCCGAAATTACGAGCGAAGCCAGAATAACGATTATAAGCATATGCTTTGCGCTGTTCTTTGCCGTATCGCCGTCCTTTGCGCCGAGCGCCTGCGAAGTGATTATCGCACCACCCGTGGCAAACGCCGAAAAGAGCTGAATTATTAGGTTGTTCATATAGTCGACGTTGGTTACCGCAAGTCCGCCGCTTATGCTGTCGCCGGGCATATGCGAAACCATTATCGAATCTATAAAGCCCAAAGACGAAGAAAAAATCTGCTCGATAATGATGGGCAGTATCAGCCATAAAAGCTGTTTGCCCGTAAAGAGCGTGTATTTCCTTTTCTGCCTTGCCGACTTTTCCATCTGAATAACTCCGTGTTAATGCACATTATATTACTTTATTATTAAAAAGTAAAGAAATCGGCGGGCGATAGTTGACACGGACGGCTACAAATTTTATAATATATTACGTGGAAGAAAATTTGATTAAGACCGACGGTAACGCGGACACCGCGGCGGCAAAACCCTCTAAAAAGAAAATTGCGTTAAAAGTTCTCAAACAGTACGCAATTATCACGCTTGGCTGTATTTTATACGCTACGGGCATATCCCTTTTCGTGGAACCCGCCGAGCTTTCCTCGGGCGGTATGACGGGTATTTCGCTTATCATAAACGCCGTTTCGGGTTTCCCTACGGGCTATCTGTACATTATTCTCAACGCGCCGATGTTCATTCTCGGGCTGATATTTTTCGGTTGGAAATTCCTTTTATCCACGGGATACGCAACCGTCGTTTCTGGTCTTTTGATGCGCCTCGGAAAACACGCGATGCATAACTGGATTAAAATGGCGTCCTTCACCGACAACGTTCTCGTAAACGCCGTCGTGGGCGCGGTGCTGTTCGGCATAGGTATGGGGCTCATATTCCGTATGGGCGCGACGACCGCGGGCACGGACGTTATAGTCAAGATATTGCGCAAACGCTTCCGCCATATCAAGACGGGTATGATTTCGCTAATCACCGATATGATAATCGTCGGCTGTTCGTTTTTCGTGCACTACGATATAAACAAACTGTTCTATACGGCGCTGCACGTCGTCGTCTTCACGCTCGTGTTCGACTGGGTGCTGTACGGCGGCAACTCCGCAAAGACGGTATTCATTATCACCGCGAAGGACAAATGCGAGAGCGTGGTAAAGCGCATTTTGAAGGAAGTGGACACGGGCGCGACCGTCGTCGACGCAAAGGGCGCGTACACCAGCGAGGAAAAAGTTATGATTATGTGCGTCGTAAAACCCTTCCTCTATCCCCGCCTCCGCGACGTCGTGCACGAGGAGGACAAAAAGGCGTTTATGATTGTGTCCTCCGCCAAAGAGATTTACGGCGAGGGCTACCAGAACCCCGACGACGCGGAACTGTAAAGTTGACAATTCACAAAAAAAGAGCCGTTCGGCTCTTTTTTATTTTATTTCGAAATACTTGAATTGCGCATATCCGCCTTGTCCGTCCTTCGCCGTATTGCGTGCGTATAGCCCAAGCTTTGCGCCCGTCCACCTGCCCGCAACCGCCTTGAATAAATACGGCAGTTTTTTACCGTTGACGGTAAACGTATAGTCGAGGTCGTACAGGTTTTTATTTTCGGCGGTTATCTTTATAACGAACTTATCTTTGCTCGTCCGTTTCGAATACAGCGTCTCTTCCCCGCCGTCCGCGCTCTTTCTGACCTGAATAAAGTTTCGTCCGTCCCGCCTGCAAATACAAACGCAGGCGTACTCTTCGCCCGTAACGGCAAAGCCCGCTTCATCGCCGTCGCACGTAAAATGCGTTCCGATTGCCGTTTCGGCAGTGAACGAAAGTCGGGTTATCTTTGTCGTGAACACCTGCGGAACGGCGCCGAGCATTCCCTCCGCCCGCACGCAGTTGAGGCGCAGCCCGCCGTCCAGAAAATACCAGTCCTCTCCCTTGTTCGCAGGGGTCTGCCAGATAAGCGACAGCGTGCCGCCCTTGAAATTATCGCTTTCGGGTATGCGAAAATCCGTCGCTATATCCACGGGATATTCCCCGCCCGCTACGGGCGTACCGGGAAGGTTTTCGTCGCGCACGTTGCCGCATATTACCCATTCGTTAAGCCATACTGCGGGCTGTAAGTGAATTATTCTGCCGTAAGCGCGCATATCCTGGAAATGCACGAACGCCCATTTGCCGTCGGGCAAATCGACGAGCGCACCCTGGTGCGGTCCGTTTACAAGGCTGTCATTCTGCATTAAAATGACCTTGCTTTCGTACGGACCGTAAACGTCTTTTGCGCGCAACGCCACCTGCCAGCCGCTTTTTACAGAGCCCGCGGGCGCAAGTATATAAAAGTATTCGCCGTGCTTATAAAACTTCGGTCCCTCTATCGTGGGGTTATCGTCGTGTCCGTCGTAAATTATCTTATAGCCGTCCGAAAGGCACTCGGTCAGATCCTCGTCGACTTCATACAGTCCTATGCACGAATTGAAGCCCGCGCGGCTCTTTGCGAACGCCACCGCAAGATAGCACTTGTCGTCCGTCCATATCGGGCCCGGGTCGATTATCCCCTTGCCGACTATCAGCGGGCGAAGCGGCGACCATTTTCCACGTGGGTCGTCCGTTTCGGAAACGTAAATTCCCTCGTCGGGAAAGGGTATGACGCAGTAATACTTGCCGTTATGAAAACGGATAGAGGGCGCCCACGCGCCGTCGCCCGCGCACACCTTGTCAAACCGCTCAAACGGCAGTTTGTCGAAAACGTGGTTGACAAGCTCCCACTCGACGAGGTTGCGCGAATGCAGGACGGGCACGCCCGGCGTATAGTTGAACGACGACGCGACCATATAATAATCTTCCCCGACGCGTATAACGTCGGGGTCGGAATAGTCGGCGCATATTATCGGGTTTACGTAGCGCATTTCCCTGTTTCCTCACAAAAATCTTACTGCAAAGCGGCGGTGTATATTGCGAGCGCATCGCTCTCTTTCAGTTTCTTGCAGCTGCCCTTTTCGCCGCCGTTGTTTTCAGCCCACTTTTTTGCCATAAGTTTGAGCTCGTCTTCCGTAGGATTTACCCCCAGTTCCTTTATCGAGGTGGGCAGCCCCATACTTTCGAACCATTCCTCGCACGCCTCTATGCCTTTGAGCGCAAGTTCTTCGCGCGTGCCGTTGGGGCGCACGCCCATAACCTGCACGGCAAACTTATGGAAACGGCTCAGACATTTTTTGTAGACGTACCGCGCCCACGTTCCCCACACCGCCGTAAGCGACGCGCCGTGCGCCGTATCGTACAGCGCGGACAGCTCGTGCCCCAGCGAGTGCGTGCACCAGTCGCCGCCGTCCGTCCCGCAACTCATAAGACCGTTGTGCGAAAGACTGCCCGCCCACATAAGGTCGGCGCGCGCCTTTAAATCGGCGGGATTTTTCATTACCTTTTTTGAAGCGGCGATAACCGTCGTCATAAGCGCTTCCGCCATATTGTCGGTTAGAGCCAGATTTTCGCCCGAATTCAAGTATCTTTCCAACGTGTGCATAAAAATGTCCGCACAGCCGCACGCAGTGGGATATGCGGGCACCGACACGGTAAATTCGGGATTTAGAATTGCGAACACGGGGCGGGACAGTTCGGCGTTGCGCCCCCTTTTCACCTGCGTATAGTCGTTGGTTATTACCGACGACTTGCTCATTTCGCTGCCCGCCGCGGCAACCGTCAGAATAACGCCCACGGGCAACGTGGCTTCGGGCGTGCGCTTTTCCTCGTAGTAATCCCACACGTCGCCGCCGCCCGCTACGCCCATACCGATAGCTTTCGCGGAATCTATTACGCTGCCGCCGCCGACGGCTAAAATGAAGTCGACGCCCTCGGCTTTACACAGCTCAATGCCCTCGTAAACGAGCGAAAGGCGCGGGTTGGGCATAACGCCGCCCAGCTCCACCGCCTTTACGTTTGCGTGTTCGAGCGCCCACTTCACGCGCTTTATTAGTCCGCTTTTAACCGCGCTGCCGCATCCGTAGTGAACGAGCACGCATCTGCACCCGCTTTCTCTGATTATTTCGGTCAGCTTTTCGTCGCTGTCCTGTCCGAAATATACCTTTGTAGGCGCATTATACAAAAAAGAATTCATTAAATTATCCCCCTGCATTCATAATAACATATAAAGGCGGTTTTATCAATAGCCTGCAATTGACTTTTTACTGCCGAAAGAGTATAATTTAGACGATAAAAGAGGTACGGATATGTTAAATAAAATCTGCGTGATTTTCACAGGCGGCACTATAGGAAGCGATTCGGACGGCAAAAACGTTTCTTTGAGCGGCGCAAGCAAAAAAATGCTCATAGAAAAATACCGCGAGACGGCGGGCGACGGCGTTGAGTTCGACGTACTTTCGCCCATAAATATTCTCAGCGAGAATATGCAGAAGAGCGACCTTAACAAAATTTACGAGTGCGTAAAGGGCGTGGATTACTCCGCTTACGACGGCATAATAATCACCCACGGCACGGACACCTTATGCTTTACCGTAAACTGGCTGAGCCAGGTTTTAAGCGATATCCCCGTGCCCTTAGTCGCCGTTTCGGCGCTCTACCCTTTGACCGACAGCCGCAGCAACGGCGTCAAAAATTTTACTGGCGCGGTCACCTTTATCGAAAAAGCCGCTCTGCGGGGAGTGTACTGCGCGTTTGCCAACGACAACGAAAACTGTAAAATTCACTTAGGCTCGCGCCTTGCCTATCCCGACGAAATCAACGGCTTTTACCACAGCGCCCTCGGAGTGCACTTTGCCGAAATAGTCGACGGCGAGGTTGTCTACAACTCTTCGCGCGTACTTCCCTCGGTGGAAGAAATCAAGGCGAACGGCGCAAAACCGTTAGACAGCGCGCTGTGCGATAAGATTATGCTGATAACGATGCGCTCCCTTTTAAACTTTGCCGTGTACGATTTTTCGCAGACCAAACCGAGGGCGGTTATTATAGAGCTCTCGCACAGCGGCACGGTCTGCACGGTGGGCGAAGAACTCAACTTCAAGAGGTTCGCCGCCTACTGCGAAAAGTACGGCGTACCCGTTATCCTGGCTCCCGTTATGAGCAAGGCGGGCGTTTACGCGAGTATGGTGGGCATACCCGAAAACGTCATTTTCGTCTACGATATGACCATCGAAATGACCATAGTCAAGGTTATGTGCGCGCTGGGAGCGGACCTGCCGCCCACGGCGTACTTCGAAAGCAACACCGCGTTCGAAAAAATCGACTTCCCGCAGATTTAAACTTTTATTCAAATATACGCATAAACTGTGCATAAACCCCCGTTTTGGGGCGTATAAAATTTATTTATACCTTCAAATTGCATCGGCGGGCGCATAAATTATTGACTTTTATATAACCTTATTATAAAATATATATACTTCACGGGCGTACTATCCCGTTTTGAGGTTAACGCAAATATGAAAAAATTCACTAAATTTATAGCTACGGCAATGGCGGCGCTGCTTGCGCTCGGCTTTGCGGGCTGCGATAAGAACATTGACGGTGGCTCGAAAACTCCCGTCGTTTACCCTACCTTTATCAACTCCGCGGATTCGGGTACCAACCCCGAAAATCCCGAAAGCGAAAAGTACGTGGTAAACGTGCTTTCCGAGGGCGGAATGGGGCTCGACGGCGTTCAGGTTGCGCTCAAAAGGGGCGACACCGTTATAAGGCGCGGTATTTCCAAAAACGGCAAAATCGAGTTCACTACCGGATTGGGCGACTATGAGCTCGTAGTGGACGAAGAGTCGCTGCCCGCGGGCTATTACTTAAACGAAGGCGCGTCGTACAGAACCAACCCCACGAAGCGCGAAGAGGTAACCATTAAGTTGCCTTCCAAACTGCTCCCCTCAACTGCCAACGTAAAATCTTTTGCTCCCGGCAATATTATGAGGGACTTCACGATTACCGATATAGACGGCAGAAGCCACACGCTTTCCAACCTGCTTTCGACCAAAAAGGCGGTCGTTCTGAACTTCTTCTTTACGACCTGCGGTCCCTGCAGAAGCGAATTCCCCTCCCTGCAATCGGCTTACGCCGGCAGGACTACGGGCGATATCGAAGTTCTCGGCATCTGTTCGAGCACTGCGGTAGGCGATACGAACGGTACCATTTCGAATCTGAAAATGGAGCTTGGGCTCACCTTCCCTTTAAGCCTTGACAGAATAGGCTTATGCAACAGCTTCGGCGTTTCGAACTTCCCCACAACCATCGTTATCGACAGATACGGTATGATAGCTATGCGCGACAGCGGCGGCAGACCTTCTACTTCATTCTGGTCGCAGCTGTTCAGCAGGTTTACCTCCTCTAACTACGTACAGGATATAGGCGGCACTTCGCAAGGCGGTCCGACCGGTTCGGGAGAACTCGTTAAACCCACCGAGCAAATGCCCGCATCTTCCATACTCGAAAAGGCGGCTCTCGACAACGCGCAGGCAACTTTCAGACCAGATCCCGACGAATATTCGTGGCCGTGGAAGGCAGGAAGCGACGCGGACGGCGGCTATATCTACTCTACTAACAAGGGCATAGGCTATTCCTACGCAATCGTTCACGCAGATATCCCCCTCGAAGCGGGCGACATACTCTCGTTCGAATACAAAATTTCGTCCGAACCCGGCGCCGACCAGCTGTACGTTCTTTTGGACGGCGCGCTGATGAACACGGGCTATTCGGGCGGCGACGGCAAATGGCACAGCGTAAATCTGTACGTTTCCGACCGCAAAAAGACCGTTGACCTTGCTTTCGCATATCAGAAAGACGAAGCCGACGGCGACGATTCGGGCGACGACGTTGCAATGGTAAGAAAAATAAGCGTTTCCAACGTCAGCCAGATTCAGGACGACGCGCCGATGGACGTTATGCGTACCTGCGCTTCGGGCGACATTGTCGGAACCAGATACGCTCACTACGTTGAATACGCTCTCAACCCCGACGACGGTTTCTACCACATCGTTGAAAAAGACGGCGACAACATTACCGAGTGGGGTCCCATCATCTATATGACGATCAACCAGCTGACCCTTTGGAGCG
>CAMWKX010000006.1 GCA_947174955.1 uncultured Clostridia bacterium
GCGAAGTACCCGTGCAGAGGTAAAAGACAGCCTCGGCACAGTTGGTTTTGCCCTGCGCGTTTTTACCGAAAAGCACGTTGAGCCCGGGAGAAAATTCAAAAGTTTCCCCGCCGTAATTTCTGAAATTTTTCAAAACCAGATTTTTTATATTCATTTTATCCGAAAAAACACTTTATTTCGCCGCGAATTTAGTATATAATTAGTATAACACGAAACGAAAGAAAACTCAAAGAAAAAAAGGTGAATTATGGCGGATACTTCAAACCTTGACTTTATTTATCAACCCATAAAAGAAAAGATGCGGGAAGCGATATCCTACATCACCTTTATTACGTACATAGACAAGCTCGTTCCCGTCGAGGTTGACGGCCGCTATATCGTGCTCGAAACTTTAACGGAAAATTTCGCGCAGTACATAACGGGCAACCTTGCCGACAAGATGCGCGACGCGATAATCAAAGCCGACGTCGGCGTCACCGATTTCCGCCTTGTCGTCAAGGGCAGCCGAAATTACGGTTACGAAACGGAAACCGAGCAACCCGCGTACACCCAGCCCGCCAACTTAAACAAGCGCTTCACCTTCGACAGCTTCGTTGCGGGCAACAACCTCATAGCGTTCGAAGCGGCTAAAAACGTTGCCGAAGACCCCGCGGGCGTGTACAACCCGCTGTTCATTTACGGCGGCACGGGCTTGGGCAAGACCCACCTGATTCAGGCAATCGCCAACAAGATAGTCGCCGAACAACCGCATATCAGGGTAATTTACGTCACCTGCGAGCAGTTCGTCAACGACATTATCGACACGATTTTCTCCTCGAAAGGTCCCGACGCGCGCGAAAAGAGCAACCGCCTAAGGCAGTACTACCGCTCGACCGACGTGCTCATAATCGACGACATACAGTTTATCGCCAAAAAGAAATACGTTCAGGAAGAGTTTTTCCATACGTTTAACGAACTCGTTTCGCGCGGCAAACAGATTGTAATCACTTCAGACCAGCCCCCGCGGGAGCTTACGGAACTCGAAGAGCGCTTGCGCACCCGCTTTTCGGGCGGACTTGTGTGCGACGTAATGCCGCCCAACCTCGAAACCAAGATTGCCATTTTAAAGAAGAAGGCGTTCGAAAAGAAGAGCATCGTGCCAGACGACGTTTTGACCTTCCTCGCGCAGGATTCGGGCGACGACGTGAGAACGCTCGAAGGCAGACTTACGAAAGTTATCTTTGCAAGCAAACTGCACGAAAGCCCCATTACAGTATCGCTTGCCCGCAGCGCGCTCAACGAAGCCGTGTCCGAAGGCGGCGCGGAGGAAATCACTGCCGCCAACATTATAAACGCGGTCACCGGCTTTTACAAGGTAACAAAGAGCGAGCTTATCGGCAAGTGCAAGAAAAAGGAACTCGTTCTTCCCAGGCAGGTCTGCTGCTATTTAATGTGCGAGCTTCTCTCTCTCCCCCTTATGTCAATCGGCAAGGAGCTGGGCGATCGTAACCACACCACCATTTTGTACTCGCGCGACAAGGTCGAGGGAATGATTGCCGTCAGCGACAAGATGGCAAAGGATATCGACGATATTAAAAATATAATTTTGAAAAAATAGTTTAAAACCGCCCGCTTTTGCGGGCATAAATTTTATAAAATATGAAAAATTTTTCTCTCGGAACATACGATGCCGCCGTCATAGGCGCGGGTCACGCGGGTTGCGAAGCCGCGCTTGCGCTCGCACGCACGGGGCTCAAAACCGCAATACTTACGCTCAATCTCGACAGCATAGCTTTTATGGCGTGCAACCCGTCAATCGGCGGCACGGCAAAAGGACACCTTGTGCGCGAAATCGACGCGCTCGGCGGTGAGATGGGCGTAAACGCGGACGCGACCGCTTTACAGATAAAGATGCTCAACGTCGGCAAGGGCGCGGCGGTACAGTCGCTGCGCTGTCAGTCGGACAAGAACGCCTACCACGCGCGTATGAAGAGCGTTCTGGAAAACACCGAAAACCTGCGAATTATTCAGGGCGAGGCGGCTGAAATTACGATTGAAAACGGCGAGGTTACGGGAGTAATCACGACGGACGGCGGAGTTATCAAGTGCCGCGCCGTTATCCTTGCCACGGGCGTGTATTTAAACGCGCAGACCATAACGGGCGAGGTCATTAAAAAGAGCGGTCCCAACGGCTTTGCGGCGGCTACCGCGCTCACGCAAAACCTTATAAATCTGGGCTTTTCGGTGCGCCGTTTCAAGACGGGAACGCCCGCCCGCGTGGACTTCCGCACCATCGATTTGGGCAGATTGACCCCGCAATATGGCGAAGATAACGTGGGTCCGTTCTCGTTTTTAAGCGAAAATCCGCCCGAAAACAAGCTTCCCTGCTACCTCGGCTACACCAACGGTAAAACGCACGAAATAATTTTAAACAACCTCGACCGCTCCCCCTTATACAACGGCACGATAGAGAGCACGGGACCGAGGTACTGCCCTTCTATCGAAACAAAGGTCGTCCGTTTTTCGGACAAGGAGAGGCATCAGATTTTCATCGAACCCGAGGGCGAAAACACGCTGGAAGCGTACGTTCAGGGGATGTCCACCTCGCTCCCGCACGACATACAAATCGAGATGTACCGCACAATCGAGGGGCTGGAAAACGCCGACATTATGCGCTTTGCCTACGCTATCGAGTACGACTGCATAGACACGCTGGATATCTACCCCACCCTCGAATTCAAGAAGGTGAGCGGACTTTATACGGCGGGGCAGATTAACGGCACGTCGGGCTACGAAGAGGCGGCGGCGCAGGGACTTATGGCGGGTTTGAACGCAAGCTTGAAACTGCGCGGATTACCCCCTCTCGTTCTGGGTCGCGACGAGGCGTATATAGGCGTGCTCATCGACGACCTTGTCACCAAAGGCACGGAAGAGCCGTACCGTATGATGACGTCGCGCGCAGAATACCGCATAGAGCTGAGGCAGGACAACGCCGACTTTCGCTTAACTCAAAAGGGGTACGAAGCGGGGCTTGTAACCAAAGAACGGTACGAAAAATTCACCGCACGCAAACAAGCTTACGACGAGGCGCTGTATGCGCTTTCAAACACAACTTTCGTTCCCGATTTGACCGAAAGCTTACTCAAAGAATACGGCTTCGAGCGTGCGGCGGGCGCGCTTTCATACGCGGATTTAATCAAGCGCGGAATACCTTTCGAGAATATTATACAGGCTTTGGGCGGACTTGATTTTAAACGCGACGTTCTGGACTCGGCAGTGACCTACGTGCGCTACGAGGGGTACTTAAAGAAGAGCGCCGAACAGATTGCCCGCGCGAAAAAGTACGAGGACAAGCTGTTGCCCGAGGACGCGGATTACCTTAAAATCGAGGGCTTGCGTTTGGAAGCGAGGGAAAAGCTGAACAAGATTAAGCCCCGATCGTTAGGTCAGGCGGCGCGCATTTCGGGTGTCAACCCCGCGGATATCGCCGTTTTAACCGTTTGGCTTTCAATTAAACAACATTAAAAAGACGGCGCGGCTTAATAAGCCGCGCCGCATTTTTATTTACTTTTTAAATACCATTACCCGTTTCGTAAAATTTACCCGCTTCCCTATAAACTTTCGGCGCGTTTACTTTATGATATAACTTGCCGCGTTTGAAATCGTGCGCGTGATACGTTTGGTTGCTATATCCTTTATATCCGTCTTTATCAGGCTCGGAATTTTCTTCGTACGAAACGTACTCGGCGTAATACATTTCCCACTCGCACGCAGGACACCTGCACTTTTTTGCGGGGAAAGTCTGCATTTTCGACACGGTTTGATACGCTTGCTTCACCTCGTCGCCGTAAAACCTTGAAACGTAAACTCCCTCTACCGGTTCGTGCACGCGAACGTTAACTCTATATTCGCACGTACCGTATTCGAGTTTTTCATCGCAGACGGGACACCTTTCGTGGGTAACGTAAGAATTGTCGCAAATTTCCACAACTCTCTTCATTTGCTCTTTCGTACAATACACCTCGCCAAAACTTTCAGCTTCTTTCTTCAATTGTTCTTTCACCGCCGCTTCGTATTCCAACGATTTGTCGGCATAACCGTTCGATTTGATTATAATTATCCAGACTATAAAACAAACCGGCGTCGCGGCGAGCAATGAGATCAACAGCGGCTTACTCATTGTACCGAATACTCTTGAACACAATGCAACAACAGCCGTAACGGCTACCAAAATTGCAAATAATAGCATAAAATTGGCAAATTTCATTATAAACGGCTCGCGGATTTTTGCCGTCTTTTCAGGCTTTGCTCTTTCGGCTTTTCCCGTCCCTTTTTCCAATTCTTCGGACATAGTGCACCTCGAAATTATCTAATATAAACACTATAACATCAATAATTTACCTTGTCAAGGAATACGCAAATTGACGACTACGCCATCATTATAATTTATAAATTCATAAAATCCACCACACAAAGACAATTTTCACGCGCACGCACGTTATATAATGCGGTTATGCACGTGAGAATAAATTTAAAAAGCATACTCCTCTATGCCGCATACGCGCTGCTGCTCGTCACGCTGAACGCCGCGCTCCCCACAGTTCCGTTTTCGCTCGGACTGTGCTTTTCGATGCTGGTCTGCGGCACGAATTTAATAGCAACGCCCGTAATTTACGTCCTCGCGTCGGTCATAAACCTCGACTGGATATGCGTGCTTTTAAGCCTTTTCGAGGGTGTTTTTTTAACCGCAATCACCTTTCTGTATCGGCGCTCGGGCAGAAAAATCCGCTTCGAGGCGTTAATTTACATAGTTGTCGCTCTTGCGCCGTACGTGGCTTTCGCCAACTGGCGCGGCATAGGCGACGCGTACTTCACCGCCAACCCCTATATCTTAAAGGCGGTAGCCGCCGCGGCGGTTGCCGTATTCGCATTCTTTGCCTTCCGCAGCGTGTACGCACTCATTTTCAGACTGTGCCGCTGTCGTCTGCGCCCCGACGAACTCGTCTGCATTTCCGTGTTTTTCGCAGTTGCGGGCGTGGGGCTGTGCAACCTCACGGGGCTGTACGCCTACGTATGTATCGGCGCGGGACTTATCGCGCTCTTTATCCGCATTTTCAGGTCGCCGTCGGTGGTTATATCCGCGTGCGTGATCGCACTCCCCTGCGCGGTTACGCAACTTAACTTTGATTTCCTTACGGCTTTCGTACTCGTTTCGGTTGCCGCGCTCGCCTTTTCGGAGCTCGGCAAATATGCCGTAAGCGTAGTAACGCTCATCTGCACGGCGGGCGCGCTCTACCTTTGGGGCGCGTTCACAAACGGAGTCGCAACCGCTGTTATCTGCGGCATATTGTTGGGCGTATGCTGTATTCTGCCCCTTCTCCCCACCGAAAAAGCGGTCACGGGACTGCGCTCTTTACTTAATGTCGAAAAGGTTCTGCCGCGCACAGCAGAGGCGCAGTACCGCGAACTCGTTTCGGAAAAGCTGTACAGAATGAGCGAGGTTTTCAGAGAAATCGAAAACGCGTTCTGCGAGCTTGACGAAAAAATAGACGACGGAGCAATGAAGCGGCGTATGCTTGCCGAGTGCAAACAGAGTATGTGCGCAAACTGCAAGCGGCGGCAGATTTGCGAAACCACCCGAGTTTACCGCGGGTATGCCGCACTTATCGAAGCGGGCTGTTTAAAGGGCAAGGTCAGTTTCGTCGACCTGACGAGCGACGTCACAATGAACTGCAAGGACCCCACAGCCCTCACCGAAACGGTCAACCGACTTTTGTACGAGTATCGCAAGACCAACTTAGAAGCCGAAAACGCGCGGCAGGGGCGCAGACTTTTGGCGGGTCAGGCGCGCGGCGTCGCCGAAGTTTTAAAGAGCCGCGCGGTCGAGTTCTGCCGTGAGAGCGAGGACTTTTCCGAATACGAAAAGAAGATTGTCAAAGCGCTTGCCGCAAACGGCGTTTCGTGTCCCGAAATACGCGTGCGCGGTCGGGAAAAGATAACCATAAATTTAACGCGCGTCGACGTCAAAAATTTCGGCGCGGTCAAAAAGACTGCGGAAGAAATTACGGGCGTAAAGCTGCTACTTAAAGACAAGACGGTCTACGACAACCAGAAGACGGCGTATATGCTCGTCGAGCCGCCCAAGTTCGACGCGGCGTTCGGCGTCGCGTGCGCGGTCAAGGACGGCGAGCGCGTTTCGGGCGATACGCACACGGTCATCAAGATAAACGAGCACTCCTTTTTGATGGCTCTTTCCGACGGAATGGGCAGCGGCGAGTACGCGCGTAAAGTTTCCGCTACCGCCATTTCGCTCATCGAGGCCTTTTACCGCTCGGAAATGCCCACCGACATTGTGCTGGACACCATAAACAAGCTTTTATGCTTCAACCGCGACGAGCGGTTCACCTGCATAGACGTTGCCGCGATAGATTTAAACACGCTGACCGCGTCGCTCATTAAAGTCGGCGCGCCCGTGGGGCTTATCGTACGCAAGGGCGAGATAAAAGTTTTGGAGAGCCATTCACTGCCTCTCGGAATTCTGGATAACCTGCACCCCGCCACGGCGAAGGAGCAATTAAAAAAGGACGATATCGTCGTGTTTATGAGCGACGGAGTGACCTCGGCTTTCAACGGCGTTTCCGATCTGTATGACTACCTACAGACCTTAAAGCCGCTCAACCCGCAGAGCCTTGCCGAAAAAATTCTTGCCGCAGCAAAACAGCGCGTTACCGGTACGCCCGACGATATGACCGTTCTATGCGTGCGGATATTTGCAAAATAATAAAAGCCCGCGGCATTTTCTGCCGCGGGCTTTCCGCTTAATCTCTGTCAGAATCTTTAATTAATTTTTTCAATTCCGCCATTGCATTTCTGCCGGGAAGCTTGGTAAGGCGGAAGCGCCAGTTACCCACCGAAGTCGAGGGCACGTTCATACGCGCCGCATTGTCTAAGCACAGAATATCCTGTACGGGCAATACGGTTAAGTACGATTTTGCAAACGCCGCGCTGCGGCACAGCGCCTTTGCCGCGTCCGTCCTGTCGACTATCGGCGCATACGCGTCCTGCTCTTTCAGGCTCTTTCTCAGCTGCTTTTTAAAATCCTTGAACTGCTCGTCGGTCATTCTCTCCAAAAAACCGAGAGCCGTATCGTTGTCGTGCGTGCCCGTGTAGGTCACGGAATTTTCAACCATATTCGCGGGCAGGTAAGCGTTGTCCTCGCTGCCGTCGAAGGCGAACATCAAAACGTTCATACCGGGGAACTTGCAGGTATCGCGGAGTATGGTCACGCCGTCGTCCAAAATGCCCAAATCCTCGGCGATAATATCCGTCTTGCCCAGCCGCTTTTCAACCTCTTTGAAGAACGCTCTGCCGGGCCCGTCCTCCCACTCGCCCACCGTCGCGTTGTGCGCGCTTGCGGGGATTGCGTAATATCTGTCGAAGCCGCGGAAATGATCTATGCGGATTACGTCGTACATCTCCTTAGCCTTGGCAATGCGGTCAATCCACCAGTCGTAGTTTTCCGCGCGCATCGCGTTCCAGTTATATAAGGGGTTGCCCCACAGCTGACCGTGCTTGGAAAAATAGTCAGGCGGGACGCCTGCGACCTTGACGGGCTTCAAGTCCTCGTCGAGCTGGAAAAGCTCGCTGCGCGCCCAGATGTCCGAAGAATCGTACGCGACGTACAGCGGGATATCGCCGATAATCTTTATGCCGTTTTCGTTTGCGTAAGCCTTGAGCTTTTGCCACTGCAGCTTGAACTGATACTGCACGAACAGCCAGAAGCAGTACTCCGAACGGTATACCGCGTTTCTGAACTCATAGACCGCAAGGTGTTCTTTATACTTGTACGCGTCGGGGAAGTGATTGAACGTGCCGCCGTAGCGCGCTTTGAGCGACATAAACAGCGCGTAGTCCTCAAACTCGCCGCTCTCGATAAACTCGACGAACTTCTCGCCGCGTATGTTAAATCGGGCATATGCCCGCCTCAACAGCGCGTAACGCTTTTCGTAAAGCTCGGAATAATCGACGTCGCCCTCGGGCATTTTCGCGCTTTCGAGCTCCTCGTCGTCCAAAAGCCCCTGTGCTTTCAGCGACTCGATATCGATGAAATAGGGGTTGCCCGATGTGCAGCAAACCGACTGGTAGGGCGAATCACCGTACCCCGTCTGTTGCAAAGGCAAAATCTGCCAGTATTTTACGTGCGCCTTTTTCAAAAGGTCGACGAACTCGTACGCTTCCTTACCGAGCGAGCCTATACCGTACTCGTTGGGAAGCGATGATATGTGGCACAGAACGCCTAAACCCCTTTCCTTTTTCATAATGTTTAAACCTCTTTAATTTTACGCGTAGAAACTATTTTTTATTAAAAGTGCCTGTTCTCGTACCCTTGTCGGCAGGCTTTATTCTTTTGCTGTACAATCTGCCCATATTGAAAGTTGTGCAGATGCCGACGGAGCTGTTGCCTGCAGAACCGGAATCGTACGATTCGAAGTGTCCGCTGAAAGCCTCCCATTGGCAGTGGGGACAATAGCAACGCCTTGCGTCGGGGAAAGTATGTACTTCGCTGACAATCTGATAAGCCTGTTCGACTTCGGGGCTGTAATTTCTCGAAACGTACACTCCCTCGATATTCTTTTTGACTAATACCGGAGTCGTAAACGTATAATTGCAACTCTTGTCCAAATGCGTACCGCACACGGGGCAATCGGTTATCTCGTCATTGCCGTATCTGTCGAATACCTGACCTATCTCGTTGACCTGTTCCTGCGTGCACCAGATTTCGCCCTTACTTTCGGCGTCCCGCATTTCCTCTTCGTTTGCCGCCTTGTAAAAGCCTTTGCCGCCCCTCAGAGCCACCCACGCGATCACGGCAACGCCTATCAATACGAAAGCAATAATGTAAACGAACCGCGCGTTTTTACTCAGGTGCGTGTACTGATTGGTTGCTATAAGTATGAACGTGATGACTGTGATTACTATGGCAATAATGCCCGAAGCGCGCGCGGCTTTCAACCTCCGCACGCTCCTTTGAGCAGCTTTTTCGGGATCGTATTGTCCGTTCCCTTTCTCCAATCCGTTATTATCCATTCTATCAACCCTTTCCCCCGTCGGGCGTTAATATTTATCCGAGAATTTTCTTAATTCTCTCTGTTGCCTCTTTCGTCGTTTCTTCGCTTGCAAATGCCGTCAGGCGGAAGAACCCTTCGCCGTTTTTGCCGAAGCCCGCACCCGGCGTGCCGACAACCTGCGCGTTGCTTAAAAGGAAATCGAAGAACTCCCAGCTACCCATACCGTTAGGGCATTTCAGCCAGATATAGGGAGAATTCTTTCCGCCCGTGTACCAGATGCCCAGTTCGTCCATACACTTGGCGATGACCGCCGCGTTGCGCTGATAAACCGCTAAATTTGCCTTTATCTGCGCCATACCCTCGGGTGTAAACACCGCCGCCGCGCCCTTCTGAATTATATAAGGTACGCCGTTGAACTTGGTTGCCTGTCTTCTGAACCACAGCTTGTTGGCGGACATACCGTCCTTTTTGAGGGCGTGCGGGATAACCGTGTATCCGCAACGCGTGCCTGTAAAGCCTGCGATTTTCGAGAACGAACAGAACTCGATAGCGCAACTCTTTGCGCCCTCGACCTGGTATATGGAGCGGGCAAGTCCGCCTTCGGTTATAAAGCTTTCGTAAGCCGCGTCGTACAAGATTACGGCGCCCTTTTCAAGCGCGTATTTAACCCACTCTTCGAGCTGTCCTACGGTGTACGCCGCGCCCGTGGGATTGTTGGGCGAGCATATGTAAATTACGTCCGCGTCCACCTTATAGTCGGGCATAGGCAGAAAGCCGTTAGCCTCGTTAGCGTTTGCGTAAACTATCTTGCGCCCCGCCATAACGTTGGTATCGACGTACACGGGGTACACGGGGTCGGGCACCAAAATAGTGTTTTCCCTGGCGAATATGTCGAGGATATTTCCAAGATCGCTCTTTGCGCCGTCGGAAACGAATATCTCGTCCGCGCCCACTTCCACGCCGAAAGACTTGTAGTAATCTTTAATGCCGTCCCTTAAAAAGCCGTAGCCCTCGTAAGGACCGTAACCCTTGAAAGTTTCCTTTACCGCCATTTCGTCGACGGCCTCGTGAAGCGCTTTAATGACAGCGGGCGCAAGCGGCAGCGTTACGTCGCCTATGCCCAGCCTGAGTATTTTTTTGTCGGGATTAGCCGCAGAATATTTCGCCGTTCTGTCTGCAACCTCGGCAAACAGATAACTTTCGGCTATGTTCTTGAAATTGGAATTATAATTCATTTTTACTTACCTTGACTGTATTTGACGGAAGCCTTTATAAACTCCCTGAAAATGGGGTGCGCCGACTGCGGACGCGACTTGAACTCGGGGTGGAACTGTACGCCGATATAGAAGTCGAGCGAGGGGATTTCCACCGCCTCGACGAGCGAACCGTCGGGCGAGGTGCCTGCAATGACCATACCCGCCTTCTGGATTTCATCGCGGTACTCGTTGTTGAATTCGTATCTGTGGCGGTGGCGCTCGGAAATTTCGTCCGCGCCGTAGCTTTCCTTCATTATGCTGCCAAGCACTTTGCAGGGGTACGCGCCCAGACGCATTGTGCCGCCCATCTTTACGCCGTGCTGGTCGGGCATCAGGTCGATTACGGGGTGCTTCGAATCGGGATTGAACTCGGACGAATGCGCGTCCTTGTATCCTAAAACGTTGCGCGCGTACTCGATGACCGCCGTCTGCATTCCGAGGCATATGCCGAAATAGGGCACGTTGTGTGTGCGCGCATACTCTGAGCAAACGAGCATACCCTCAACTCCGCGCACGCCGAAGCCGCCCGGCACGATTATGCCGTCCACGCCGCCCAGCCTTTCGTCGGCGTTTTCCTTGGTAAGAGTTTCGGTGTCAACCCAGTCGATTTCCACCTTTGCATAGTTTTCGTAACCCGCGTGCGCCAACGCCTCGGCAACCGAAAGATACGCGTCGTGCAGCTGAACGTACTTGCCGCACAGCGCGATTTTGACAACCTTGTCGCGGCCGTCCACACGCTGTAACATCTTGTTCCACTCGGTTAAGTCGATTACGCGCGGGTCAAGCTTTAAGCGCTTGCACACGATTTCGGAGAAGTTGCTCTTTTCAAGCATTATGGGGCACTGATAGAGCACGGGCATCGTCATATTTTCGATACAGCACTCGGGCTCCACGTTGCAGAACATTGCGATTTTGTCACGCACGTCCTTGGGCATAGGCGCGTCTACGCGCGGAATTATGATGTCGGGGTTGATACCCATACCCTGCAACTCCTTTACGGAATGCTGGGTGGGTTTGGACTTGAACTCCTCCGAACCCGAAATATAGGGCACGAGCGTTACGTGTATAAAGCAGCAGTTGTCCCTGCCGACCTCGCGGGCAACCTGACGGATTGCCTCGATGAACGGCTGGCTCTCGATATCGCCTATCGTGCCGCCGATTTCGGTGATAACGACGTCCGCGGCAGTCGTCTTGCCCACGTTGTAGATAAACGACTTGATTTCGTTGGTGATGTGCGGAATAATCTGAACGGTCTGACCGAGGTACTCGCCGTTGCGCTCCTTGTTGAGAACGTTCCAGTATACCTTACCCGTGGTGAGGTTGGAATACTTGTTTAAATTTTCGTCTATGAACCTCTCGTAGTGACCGAGGTCGAGGTCGGTTTCCGCGCCGTCGTCGGTGACGAAAACTTCGCCGTGCTGATAGGGGCTCATAGTGCCGGGGTCGATATTTATATAGGGGTCGAGCTTCTGCGACGCAACCTTATAGCCTCTGCACTTTAAAAGTCTGCCGAGAGACGCCGCGGTAATGCCTTTACCCAAGCCTGAAACAACGCCGCCCGTAACGAAAATATACTTTGTCATAACTAAGTTTCCTCTTATTCGTACAATATAAATCATTGTAACATAAAAGCGGCGGAATTGCAATATTTCGCCGCTTGAAAATTTATATAAATTTTTGCCTCTTTAAATTTCCACTTCGCCCGTGAAAGCAAGCGTTGCTCCGCCTTCCATATACACGGTGTCGTCGGTATACGTTATGATAAGATCGCCGCCGCGAAGGTGAACGGTTATAGCCGTGTTTTTATCCGCAAAGCCGTTCAGAACCGAAGCGACCGCAACCGCGCACGCACCCGTGCCGCAAGCCCACGTTTCGCCGCTGCCCCGCTCCCACACGCGCATCGTCAATTCATTTTTGCCGTCCACGCGCACAAACTCGGTGTTAATTCTTTCGGGGAAAAGCGAATTGTTTTCGAACAGAGGTCCCACCTTTTCCAAATCGATTTTATACGGATCGTCCACGTAAGTCACGCAGTGCGGATTGCCCATAGATACGAGCGTGATTTTATACTCTTTGCCGCACACCGTCAGGGGATAGCCGACGATTTTTTCACCGACAAGCGTCGAGGGTATTTTATCCGCCTCTAATATCGCCGCGCCCATATCGACTTTCGCCGAAATTACCTTACCCGAATTATCGCACTTGAAATCGAGAGTTTTTATGCCCGAAAGCGTTTCGATGCGGCATATATGGCTACTTACGTACCCCAAATCGTGCGCAAGCTTACCCACGCAGCGTATGCCGTTGCCGCACATTTTGCCCTCGGAACCGTCCGCGTTGAACATACGCATTCTGCAATCGGCAACCTCGGACGGGCACAGCAGAATTATGCCGTCGCCGCCGATTGAAAAGTGTCTGTCCGACAATCTGATTGCCAGCTCTTCAACCTTTTCTAGCGGCTCTTTCATACAGTCGAAATAAATGTAATCGTTGCCTATTCCGTGCAACTTGTAAAACTTTCTTAACATACGCCTATTGTATCACACGCACCCCGTGCAAGGCAAGAAAAATGCGGTCTTAAAAAAATTGTTGACAAATTCGAAAAACTGTTACACAATGAAAAAAATACGCAAGGAGAGTTAAGGTGACCGACGGCGACAAGCAAAAACTGAATAATCTGATTTGCTCCGTCGCAAGAGGTTACGCCGACTGCCTTGACGGAATTTGTTCGATTGCGGGCAACAGAATGTACGCAGCCGCATACGCGATAGTGGGCGACAGAGCAAACGCCGAGGACGTCGTTTCCGACAGCTTTGTCAAGATTGCGCGGTTTGCAAAGCGATACGACGCTACGGGCGACCCGCTGGGCTGGATATTGAAAATCGTGCGCAATACCGCCCTCGACTTTCTGCGAAAACGCAAGCGACGGGCGGAAGCCAGCACTGAGGAGTTCTTCTCCCTCACCGACGACAGCTACTCCCCCGAAAAACGCGAAACGGCAATCGTATTGGAGCAGGCGCTCAAAAAGCTTGACGACGGCGAACGGCGGGTAATCTATTACAAGTATTACCTCGAAATGACTGTGCGCGAGATAGCTTCGGCGGCTCGCCTCTCCCGCTCCTCCGCCCAACGGCTCATTCAGCGCGCGGAGGAAAATCTGAAAAAATTGCTGAAAGGCGAAACAAACGACTGATTAAAAACGTTTTAGAAGTGAAAGAATGAAAAAAGATTTCGAACTGGAAAAGGTATTCGACGAGTATTTAGAGGGAACTACACCCCCCTCCGAGCGAGTAACCGAAGCCGCGAAAAACTCAATAAAAAATAAAAAGACGGTGTTCACCGCACTTAAAGGCGCTCTTATTGCGATAGCGAGTGTCATTTCGGCGTGCGGCACGGCGCTTGCAATGTATTTCACTCCCACGGCAATAGGCGGACTTATCGACTCGGGCGGAAGCGGCGGCTCTTCGGGAGCGGTGCAGGAAATCAATTATTACGACCAGTCGAACCTTTCGTCAAGCTCGCTGGATATCTATTCAAGCGGCACGCCCGAGGGCATCGACTTTATGAAGAATGTCTACCTTGCCTCCAACTGCTCGGTAAACTCCGTAGACGCGTATTACAACGGTGAAACTATCGCCTACGTAAAGGCCGAAATTACGGCGAGCGTAAACTCCTGCAGACACGAAACGGTTATATACGCCGAGTATGCGGCCGAGAACACCGCGTGCGAGCTGTTCAGAGAATATTACGACGGCTATACGGGATATTACAAAGGTCACGTTTTCCTCTACCTCGATACCGAGGACAACGGCGAGTACGTAAAGAAAATGGTCGTCGAAAAGAACGGCGTCAGTTACTACGTCTGCGTGACTAGCTCCGACGTCTACGCTTACCGCACGTGGCTCGATTTGATTTTAAAGTAAATTTTTTGGAAAATAAGCGGGACAAACGTCATTTTGCCGTCGTTATAGTAGTGTAAAAACCCGAAAGGAGAACGGTTATGAAAAAGAAGATTGCTTTTATTGCGGCGGCTTGTATAGCGGTTGCCTGCTTATCCGTCACCGCTTGCGCTCGCGCCGGCGGCGACTACGGCTATGGCAGCGGCAGCGGATTTATTTACGAATACGGCACTACGGGTTCGGTCGACGGCAATAACTATCAGTACGGCTCGGTTACGGAAACCCCGTTCGTTAACGTGAACGAGGAGGGCGCCTCCTACTTCTCGCTGGACAGGAACACGGCGGGTTACTCCTACGTCCGCTCACAGCTCAACCACGGATCTCAGATTGCCCCCTCGTCGGTGCGCGTCGAGGAGCTAATCAACTACTTCGACTACTCCTACCCGCAACCCGAGGACGGCGCGGTGGTCGTGTCGACGTATCTTTCCGACTGCCCCTGGAACGCTGAAAACAAGCTTGTTACGGTGGGCGTGACCACCCGCTACGAGAGTATCGAGGCGGAAAACGGCAACTATGTATTCCTGGTGGACGTGTCCGGTTCGATGTCGGGCGACGACAGAATCGGGCTTGCAAAGTACGGATTTAACACGCTTGTGGATAACCTCGGCGGCGGCGACGTGGTGTCCATCGTCAAGTACGCGAGCGGTATGTCGGTCGTTGCGGACGGCATAGAGTGTACCGACGAAGGCAAACAAAAAGTAAAAAACGCTATGTCGGGACTGAAAGCGTACGGCTCAACCAACGGTGCGGGCGGTTTGGAGCTTGCCTACCAGACGGCGCAGAAGCACTTTATTACGGGCGGGAATAACCGCGTAATAATCATATCCGACGGCGACTTCAACGTGGGCAAAAGCGGCGTTGACGAGATGAAAGAATTTATTCAGGAAAAGGCAAAGAGCGGCACATATCTTTCGGTTATCGGCGTGGGAATGGGCAACACGCGCGACGATATGCTGGAAACGCTTGCCACCTGCGGCAACGGCAACTACGCCTATCTGGACAACAAGACCGAGGCTCAAAAGGTGTTCACGCACGATTTGAACGGCACGCTTAAAACGGTTGCCAAGGACGCGAAAGCGGGCGTAACGTTTACCGAAAACGTCGTAAAGTACCGCCTTATCGGCTATGATACAAAGCACCTTTCCGAGGAAGATTTCAAAGACGACGATACGGACGCGGGCGAAATCGGAAGCGGTCTGTGCGCTACCGCCGTTTACGAAATAACGCTTGCGGACGGCGCCGACGGAGATATCGCAACCGCGGAAATCAGATATAAGGACGTTTTAAACGACGAATCAAACTGCTCCGTAACCTCGACGGTCACCACCGCCTCCGCAACGAGCAATGACGCCGCGTTCGCCGCCTGCGTTGCCGAGTTCGGCTTGATTTTGCGGGCTTCAGAATTTAAAGCCGACGCTTCTTTAAACGCGGTACTTGAAAGGCTTGAAGCTTTGTCCGAATACACAAGCGCCGATGTTTACAAAACCGAGTTTGTCACTCTTGTACAAAAGGCGATTCAAAGTGAAAAATACGAGTAAAAAGTAAGTAAGCCCCGCGGCATTTGCCGCGGGGCTTACTTATTATTTACTTCATTATAATGCAGGCGTCTCTTTCCGCACCGACCGACACGTACTTGATCTTGCAACCGCACAGCTTTTCCAGAAGGTGAATATAGTCCAAAGCTTCCTTGGGCAGGTCCTCTTCCTTGCGGCACTTGGTTATGTCGCAGTGCCAGCCCTTGACCTTTTCGAACACGGGCTTGCAATCGTCTAAAACGTCGGTGAACGGGAAGTCGTTTAAAATCTTGCCGTTCAGCTCGTAATGAGTGCAGATTTCAATTTCTTCGTAGTCGTCCAGAACGTCCAACTTGGTAAGCGCGATTTCGTCCGCGCCCTGGCACATTATACCGTAACGCGAAGCAACGACGTCGAAAGGCCCTACTCTTCTCGGTCTGCCCGTAGCCGCGCCGTATTCGCCGCCCAGCTCGCGCAAACGTTCAGCCTCTTCGCCGAAGTACTCGCAGGTGAAAGGTCCCGCACCGACGCAGCTCGAATACGCCTTCATAATGCCTATCGAGTTGTCGAGTTTAAGATTGGGCACGCCCGCGCCGATGGGTGCGTAAGCGGCAATGGTCGACGACGACGAGGTGTAGGGCACTATACCGTAGTCGATATCGCGAAGCGCGCCAAGCTGAGCCTCGAACATAATCTTTTTGCCCGCTTTATGCGCTTCGTTGAGGTATATTCCCGTGTCAATTATGTAATCGCACAAAGGCTTGCCGTACGTTTCGAAGTAGGAAATCATATCTTCAACCTTAACCGGTTCGAAGCCGTACGCCCTTATAGTCATATTCTTCCACGCAACGATATCGGGCAACCTCTTGTACAAAAGCGACAGATTTAAAAGCTCGCCCATACGGAAAGCTTTCTTCATATACTTGTCGGCGTAGACAGGCGCAATGCCGCGGCGGGTCGAGCCGTAGGGCTTACCCGTAGCCTTTGTAAGTCTGTCCTCTTCCATCACGTCCTGCAACACGTTGTAGGGCATAGTGATGATCGCCTTATCGCTTATCTTTAAATTTTCGGGCGTGATTTTAATGCCCGCGGCGCGCAGTTTTTCTATCTCGCCGCAGAGGTGCTTTATGTCGATAACCATACCGCATCCGAGCACGTTTACCACTTCCTCGCGCAAAATTCCGGAAGGGAGCAGATTTAAAATAAACTTGCCCTTGTCGTTGATGACCGTGTGCCCCGCGTTGTTGCCGCCCTGATAACGGCAGACCACGTCGAAATCGCGCGACAAAAGGTCAACCATTCTGCCCTTGCCTTCGTCGCCCCAGTTAATTCCGCAGATACTTGTAAGCATCGCTTTACACCTCGTGAATTTTATTACCTTTATATTATAAAATAATATGCTTGCATAGTCAAGTTAAAACGCGGCTCGGATACCCCGCACCGCGTTAAAATTTATTTTACTTGTTCTCGAAATAGAACAGCTCCTCGAACTTTTTGTTTAAGGCTATGCAAAGGACGAGCGCGAGCTTTGCCGTCGGGTTGAACTGTCCCGTTTCGATGCTCGATATGGTATTTCGCGAAACGCCGACGAGCTGCGCAAGTTCACCCTGCGACAGCCCCGCCTTTTGTCTTTCTTCCTTTAATCGGTTTTTAAATTCCAGCCTGGTTGCAACGTCCTTCATTTACACAACCCCGCAGAGCTGTAATATCCAGTAGACGATAAAGAGCACGCTGCATACCACTTCAAAAATACCCAAAGTCAGATAAACTTTTCTCATTTTGCGGTAACCGTGCGCAACCACTAAACTCTGCACGGCTTGCATACCGCACATCATAAGCATAATTTCGGCGGGAAATCTGTCGCTGCGTATGCTCGTTACGATAAGTATGACTGCCGCAATAAGCAACCCCGTGCTGAATGCAAGCGTACCCGCCTTGGCAAAACACTGCTTCTCCCTTTCGTCGCCGTTCTTGTTCTCTTCGCGGGCGGTTGCCAGAATTTCCTCGCGCGTGGGCTGCGTGACTTCCTCTTGTTTGTTTTCGTCCATAATAAAACTCCTTGCCAAGTTTTGTTGGCAAATTTATAATAACATTGCCAAGTTTACTTGTCAAGGAGTTTTGCAAAAATTTTTAAAAAATCATTTCTGATACTTATTCGGCACGCCGCGACGGGTTACGAGGTAAATATACCATATAAAGCCGACAATCGGGATAAACAGCACGAAGATAAAAAAGCCGCTTCTGTCTATGTCGTGCATACGGCGGATTATCAGCGTAATCGAGGGAATAAGTTCGACAATGCTGAAAACCGCCAACGCTATGGTCATTACTATGCTGAAATTGTTGACCATCGGAATAAAGCAAGTTACGCTTACTATCCAAAGTGCGAGCAATGCAACCATAATTAACGCGTTGCCCAGCACTCCCCACCAGAATTCCCTGCGCGAGGTCGTGCCGTGATAATCGAAAGCCCTCGTCCAGAATTTTTTAAATCCGTCCCAAAGTTCCATAAGGACAGTATGAGCAAAAGCGCCCCGCGGCATACCGCCGCGGGGCGCTTATTTTTAATTGTTTACACTATACAACATATCAAAATAGGTCGGGTACGGCCAGTATTCAGAAGAAGTGAGCGTTTCCATCTTGTCGACGCGGGCGCGGATATCTTCCATAACGGGTATAATTGTATGCGCCATTGACTGCGAAGCCGCACGCACGTCCGAAAGCTTTATCTTTTTAAGCTCACCTTCGAGTTTTTCGCACAGCGTGCACACCTCGTCGTTCAAGGTTGCAAGCGTTGTAACCGTCTGCTTTTCGCCCTTGCAGGGAAGCTCCTCGTTGACCGAAAGTTTTGCGGCAATGTTGGTGCAGAGGTTTGCAACGTAGTCCGAAACGGCGGGCACTATGTCGCGTTTAACCATTTCGAGCATGGTCAGCGCCTCGATATTGATTATCTTTACGTAGTTTTCAAGCTGAATATCCGCACGCGCAATCGCCTCGCCCTTGG
>CAMWKX010000007.1 GCA_947174955.1 uncultured Clostridia bacterium
TCGGCGAAGTGCCCCTTTTATCCGCGGACGACGAGATAGAGCTTGCCCGCAGAATACAGGACGGCGACGAGGAGGCGAAAAAGAAGCTCTCCGAAGCCAATTTAAGACTTGTCGTTTCCATTGCGAAAAGGTACGTCGGCCGCGGTATGCTTTTCCTCGATTTAATTCAGGAAGGCAATATCGGACTTATGAAGGCGGTCGAGAAATTCGACTACCAGAAGGGCTTTAAATTCTCGACTTACGCCACGTGGTGGATAAGACAGGCTATTACCAGAGCCATTGCCGATCAGGCGCGTACCATCCGTATCCCCGTGCATATGGTCGAAACAATCAATAAATTGACCCGCGTTTCGCGTATTTTATTGCAGACTTTGGGCAGAGAACCCACCCCCGCGGAAATAGCGGCGGAAATGGGCGTGTCCGAAGAGCGCGTTCGCGAAATTCAGAAAATCGCGCAGGACCCCGTGTCTCTCGAAACGCCTATCGGCGAGGAAGAGGACAGCCATTTGGGCGACTTTATCGAGGACGATAGAGCGATAACGCCGTCCGACAGCGTGTCGACGACGATGCTCAAAGAAACGCTGTTGTCCGTTCTGAACAGCCTTACCCCGCGCGAGGAGAAGGTTTTAAGACTTCGCTACGGCGTGGACGACGGCAGACCCAGAACGCTCGAAGAGGTTGGCAAGGAATTCAACGTAACGCGTGAGCGTATCAGACAGATAGAGGCGAAGGCGCTCCGTAAGCTCCGTCACCCGTCGCGTTCCAAGCACCTTAAAGATTTCCTCGACACCTGATGGGCAGAATAGAGGAGCTGTGCGCGCTCGTCGACCCGTGCGCAAGCTTTGCCGATGTCGGCTGCGACCACGGCTATGTTTCAAGGCACGTTTTAAAGAGCGGCAAGTGCGGCAACGTTTTAATCACCGACATCAGCGCCAAGTGCCTTGCAAAGGCTGAAAAGCTTCTGGCGGAGTATATAGAGGCGGGCAAGTGCCGCGCGGTGTGCTGCGACGGACTTGCGGGCGTGCCGACCGATACCGAACAAGTGCTCATTGCGGGTATGGGCGGCGAGGAAATAATCAAAATTCTTTCCGAGGGCTTTATACCGCAGAAATTTATTTTACAGCCGATGAAAAACGCGGACAAGCTGAGAAAGTTTTTGCTGGATTGCGGCTGTAAACTTACTTACGACGGTATTTTCAGAGACGAAAAATTTTACTTTGTAATCAAGGGCGAACGCGCAGGCGGCAAGCAGGATTATTCGCCCGCCGAGCTTGCGTTCGGCAGGGACAGTATAGGCGGCGCAGTGCTTAAAGAGTACGCGGCAATTGAACTGAAAAAAAGCGAGGCGCACCTTGCGGGATGCGCAAACGCCGTGCGCCGTGAAGAGATTTTAAAGGAAATCGAACTTTTCAAGGAGATTTTACAATGACGGTAGAAGAGGTATTAACGCTTCTCGAAGAGCGGGTTGCGCCAGTAAAACTTTCCGACGATTTCTGCGCCAAATTCAAGATGTACGACAACAGCGGCATCATAATAAACTGCGGCAACGAGGTTACGGGCGCGCTGTTTTCTCTGGACTTATCCGAGGCGGCGGTGTACCGCGCGGCAGAGCTGGGCTACAATTTAATAGTTACTCACCACCCCGCGATTTACGGCGGCGTATCGCGTTTCGATTTAACCGCGAACGCACAGTCCCGCGCGCTTGCAAATTGCCTGAAAAACGGAATTTCGGTAATCTCGATGCACCTCAATTTCGACGCCGCGCCTAAGGGTATCGATTATTATCTGATGCAGGGTATCGGCGGTACGGACTGCAAGGTTTTAGCGCAGGTCGAAGGGGGCGGTTACGGCAGAGCTTACGGCGTTTACCCCCGTACTATGCCCGAATTAATAGCGGAAATACAGAAAAATTTCAATACCGAACGCATAATCGTTCACGGCGAAAAAGGCGGCAAAATAAGTAAAATGGCGTCCTTTTGCGGCGCGGGTTTAGACGATGCGGCGGTTGCCTTTGCCAAGAGCGAGGGCGTTGACGCGGTCGTTTCGTCGGACTTATCGCACCACCGCATTTCGGAGCTTGTCGAAAGCGGTATTGCCGTAATTCAGCTTACGCATTACTGTTGCGAAGCTTACGGCTTCAACAAAATTTATCATAACGTAAAAACGGGTTTGCAAATTCCTTCGTCGTATTTTACCGACGAACGGTTTGCATAAAAGGAGATATAAATGTCACAGATTTCTCAATTGTTACTGTATCAGCAGAAGGATTCCGAGCTCTTGAAAATCGAGCAGGAAATAGCCGGTTCGGAGGAGCGCAAAAAATACGCGCAGACCAAAAGCTATTTAAACAAGGCTTCTGAAAAGCTGGACAAATTAGAGGCGCAGTCGCAGGCGGTTTTAAAACACCTCGACGAATTGAACAAGCGCTACGCGGAAATTTCGGAAACGTTGAAGGATTTTGATCACCTCGACGACCTTATGGAAAGCGGTGCGGATTTGTCCTTCTATCAGCGCAACATTTCCCAGCTCATAGAAAAAATCAAGGGATTGAAAGCGGAAATCGCCGCACTGACTGCAAGCGCGAAGGAGACGACCGAAGAGTATCAGTCAATGAGAAAAAAGGTCATTGCCGCGCAGAAGCAGTATCCCGAACTGCAAAATGCATATAAGAATTTCAAAGCCTCCAAGCAGGAGGAGTCCGACAAAATCACCGGGGAGCTTTCGGCGATAGCAAAGGACATTGACCCCGAAGTATTGCGCAAATATCAAGCAAAACGTTCGGAAAGAATATTTCCCATTATCTGCGAAATCAAGTCGGACAGGTGCTCGAAGTGCGGCATAGAGCTCTCCATAGCCGACAAGGAAAAGGTTTCGGCGGGCAAGGTAGTGGAGTGCGAAAACTGCCACCGCATTTTGTATAAGGCGTAAATATGAATTTTGACGGAAAAAGCGTTGCCGTATTCGGCGACAGCATAGCGTACGGTTCGGGCAACGACGGCTTCGGCGTCGGGGAATATCTTGAAAAGCATTTAGGCTTAAAGCTTTACAAATACGCCGTCGGCGGCGCAAGAGTGGGCTTTTTCGCGGAACACAACTGGATGGTCGAGCAGGTGCAGAACGCCATCCGCGACGGCGTGTCCCCCGACTACATAGTTTTCAACGGCTTTACCAACGACTGTAATATATCCGAGGGCGCAACTCATCCCGACGTGTCGCTCGGCGAAACGTGCCAAGGGTACGCAGGGTTCGATATTTTCGGCGTGACCAGGCAAATGCCCTTTTCGCGTTGCTTCGAGGAAATAATCTGCGCGTTTATGACGTATTTTCCCAAGGCTAAATTGTTGTTTTTCCGCCCGCACAATATGGGCAGGCGCGACGACTTTCTGCAAAGACAGTACGGTGAGCGCGCGATGGCAATCTGTAAAAAGTGGGGCGTTGCGACCGTCGATCTGTACTCCGAAAGCGGGCTGAACACGTTCATACCCGAACAGCGCGATTTATTCACAAACGACAGCTACAACTGGGGCAGGGGCGATTGCACTCACCCCAACGCACTCGGTTACGAGCTCAAATATATGCCTTTAATCGAGGCTAAATTGAAATCACTTTGAGGTAAATATGAAAGTTTTAATGATTAACGGCAGTACCCACGAAAACGGTACGACAGCCGCGGCACTCAAAATTATTGCGGAAGAGTTAAAGGCGCAGGGCGTCGACAGTGAAATAGTATGCGTAGGCACTGCGGCGGTGCATTCGTGCACCGGCTGTATGGGCTGTCAGAAGCTGGGCAAATGCGTGTTCGGCGACGATCCCGTAAACGCGATAGGCGAAAAGGTAAAGGAGGCGGACGGCTATATCTTCGCCGCGCCCGTTCACTACGCTTCGCCGTCGGGTGCGGTCATCGCGCTTTTGGACAGGCTGTTCTATTCGCACGGCAAACATATGAGGTTCAAGCCTGCGGCGGCGGTAGTTGCGGCAAGGCGCGCGGGTACGACGGCTTCATACGACGTCTTAAACAAGTACATACAGATTAACAATATGATACAGGTGCCGTCGACCTACTGGAACAACGTATTCGGAGCTAACGCCGAGGACACCAAGCAGGACTTGGAGGGGCAGTCGGTAATGCGTGCAATCGGCTCGAATATGGCGTGGCTTATAAAGCTTTTGGAAAACGCAAAAGGCACGGATCTTGAAAAACCCGTGCTCATCGATAAATTAAAAACTAATTTTATAAGGTAAAATAAAAATCCGCTTATGCCGTGTGTGAAAAAGTACTAACCCGCTACTAGCGAGGTGGGTGCAACGAGGCAAAAACTATTCGGACTTTCCGTGTGAATATGCGGAACATAAAGCCGCATACAGACCTTGCCTATTTTTGCGCTACGCGGTGCTCCCTTATAAATAATGTGGATTACCCAATTTTCACATCACGCACACAGCAGACTTATTGATTAGATTATAACACGTTGCATTACGTAATGCAAGCGGATAAAAATTATATAATTTTATAAAAAGAGGTATAATATGGAAAATATGACGGGAATTATTCCCCAGACGGTTACTCCGTACAGCGAGTTTAAAAGTCATTTGGGCGAAGTGGTAACAATCAAAGGCGCCGTTCACAGCATCAGAGATATGTCCGACTTCGCGTTTATAATCGTGCGCACGGCAAGGGAGCTTATCCAGTGCGTGTACTGCCCCGATTTTTCCGATTACAGAATGGACGAAAAGCTCGTCGAGCAGTGTTCGGTAAAACTCAGCGGCAAGGTCGTACAGAGCGAAACGCGCGACGGCAGCGAAAGATACGAATTGCAGGTGCACGATATCGAAATTCTGTCCACGCCCGCGGCAATTCCGCCCGTAGTCATCAATAAAAAGCAGGTCAACGCCGATCTGAGCGTCAACCTCGACTACCGCCCCGTAACCTTGCGCAACCCCAAGGAGCGCGCGGTTTTCAAAATTCAGGAAGGCATTCAGCGCGGCTTCCGCGAGTATTTAACTGGGCAGGGCTTCACCGAAATTCACTCGCCCAAAATCAACTTCGCGGGCGCGGAGGGCGGCACGAACGTGTTCAAGCTCGACTACTTCGGCAAAACCGTTTACCTTGCGCAGAGCCCTCAGCTGTATAAGCAGGCGCTCGTGCCCATATACGAGAGGGTGTTCGAAATCGCGCCCGTGTTCCGCGCCGAGCATCACGACACCTCGCGCCACCTCAACGAGTACATTTCGATGGACTTCGAGATGGGCTTTATCGACAGTTTCACCGACATAATGAATATGGAAACGGGCGTGCTCAAATACATTATGGAGCTGTTAAAGAAGGAGTATGCTCCCGAAATCGAGCTTTTGAAGGTGGACGTGCCCGAAATCACTACGATTCCCTGCATAAAGTTCAAAG
Organism: uncultured Clostridia bacterium; assembly: GCA_947174955.1. Classification (GTDB taxonomy): domain Bacteria; phylum Bacillota; class Clostridia; order Christensenellales; family Borkfalkiaceae; genus Coproplasma. Next base: position 5,402 of record CAMWKX010000007.1, read on the forward strand.
ACGCAAAGGAAATGTGCGTTAAAAAGCTGAAAAATATAACCGATATGAAGGACTTCGAACCGGAGGAGGAGGCTTTCCTGGGCAAGTGGGCAAAGCAGCAGTACAATTCCGACTTCCTGTTCGTCACGCACTATCTTTCCAAGAAGCGTCCCTTCTACACGATGGACGATCCCGAAGACCCCGAGGTCACGCTGTCGTTCGACCTTCTGTTCCGCGGCATCGAGATAACCAGCGGCGGACAGCGTGTGCACGACTACAACGAGCAGGTCGAAAAGATGAAGAAGCTTGGTATGAACCCCGACGAGTTCGAAACCTATTTAATGCTTCACAAGTACGGCGCGCCCCCTCACGGCGGTCTGGGACTTGGCTTGGAAAGGCTTACGATGCACCTTTTGGGCTTTAAAAACGTGCGTTACGCGGCAATGTTCCCCCGCGATATCAACCGCGTTACGCCTTAACGAACTTAAACAACAGTAAAAAGGAAGCGCACAATGCGCTTCTTTTTTACTATTTTCAGTTGATTTGTCAACTTAATCGTTTGACATTCGTATAATAGCACAATATAATATCAGTTGACCAATCAACCGAGAGGGGATACCGTGGAAAGATTTGTAGATTTCACAATGGCAATTTTACAGCTGAATAAATCCGTGCAGAAAATCAAGGCGTACGAGATAGAAAAATTCGGGTTAAAGCCGGTGCACGTAATGTGCGGGTACTATCTGTACAATCATCCGCAGGGGCTAACGGCAAAGGAGTTGGTGGAACTGTCGCTCGAAGACAAGGCGGCTATTTCGCGCGCACTCAAAACGATGCAGGAGAGCGGCTACGTCAGCTACGACGCGAACGGCCGCAACGCGAAGGTGGTACTCACCGACGAGGGGAAAAAGCTTGCCGAGCATATCAACGAACGCGCGATGGCGGCGGTCGTTGCGGGCAGCGTCGATTTCACCGACGAAGAGCGCGTTTTCTTTTATAAGTCGCTCGCAACGATAGTTGAAAAACTGAGAAATTACTATAAGGATTTGGTTAAGGATAATGATTAAAATTTTAGTGGATTCCGCTTCCGACGTGGAAAAGCAAGAGGCGGACGAACTGGGAATAGAGCTTATCCCTATGAAAGTGCGCTTCGGCGACGAGGAATACTCGGACGGAATAAACCTTTCGCACAGAGAATTTTTCGAAAAGCTGATAGAGAGCAACGAACTGCCGCAGACGAGCCAGATAAACGAATTTGCGTGGGAAGAGCGCTTCGAACAGCTCACAGCGGACGGCAGCGAGGTGATAGCGATAACCATTTCGTCAAAGCTTTCGGGCACGTACTCCTGCGCGATGAAAGCGGCTGAAAAGTTCGGCGGCAAGGTGCGCGTTGTCGACAGCATACAGGCGTGCATAGGCGAAAGAATTTTATTGCTGTATGCAATAAGGCTTGTAAAGGCGGGCAAGAGCGGCGCCGAAATCGTCAAAGAGCTTGACGACAAAAAGAATAAAATACAGCTTTTGGCGGTTCTGGATACTTTGGTATACCTTCGCAAGGGCGGGCGCATATCCTCGGTTGCGGCGATTGCCGGAGAGATGCTCTCCATAAAGCCGGTTATATCCGTAACTGACGGCGAAGTCAAACTGGTCGGCAAGGCTATCGGCTCGAAAAAGAGCAACAATCTTTTAAACCAGCTTGTCGAAAAGTGCGGCGGAATAGATTTTGATATGCCGTACGTATTGGGGTATTCGGGGTTATCGGACGAATATCTTAAAAAATACCTTAAAGACAGCGAGCACCTGTGGAAGGGTAAAGCCGAAAATATACCTTCCAATATGATAGGCAGCACGATAGGCACACACGTGGGACCGAACGCAATAGCGGTTGCGTTCTTTGCGAAATAAACTTATGAAAATAGGAATACCGAGGGCGCTTTTATACTATAAGAACGAAAAATTCTGGACGACTTTCTTTTCGGAAATCGGCGTGGAATATATCGTAAGCCCTGAAACGAACAAGGAAATACTGACCAAAGGCGAAAACATCTCGATTGACGAAACCTGTCTGCCCACCAAACTTTTGCTGGGGCATATTGACTGGTTAATCGGCAAGTGCGACTATATTTTCATTCCGCGCGTGGCATATCACCGCGGCTACGAAATGTGCACCAAATTTTTATCGCAGACCGATCTGGTATGCAACACCTTCCGCGACAGGAATATCAAAACGCTGTTCTATAACGTAGGCGACAAGAAATACAACCGCGAAAGAAAAGCCGTAAAAAAGATGGGCAAGTACCTCGGCGTAAAGCGTTCGCGCATAAAATACGCGTACACCACGGCGAAGCAGGCGCAGCAGTACTTTGAAATGTTCCGCGAACAGCATCAGCAGAAGGTATTGGAGGAGAGCACGAAAATCAAAATACTTCTGGTTGCGCACGCCTACAACGTCGGCGACAAGTACGTCGGCGAACCCGTCATAAGCACGCTAAAATCGCTGGGGTGCGAGCCGATAATCGCCGAATATATGAACGAGGCGGAGTGCATCCGCGCCTCGCACGAGGTTTCCAAAACGATGCCGTGGGCGTATAACAGGCATCTTTTGGGCGCGATAGAGTTGTCAAAGGACAAAGTCGACGGCGTTATTTTACTGACAACGTTCCCCTGCGGCACGGACAGTATGGTAAACGAGCTTATCGTACGTAAGTACAAGAATATGCCCGTGATAACGCTGACGGTCGATTCGCAGGACGGCACGGCGGGAATGGAAACGCGTCTTGAAAGTTTTGTGGACATAATACAGCTGAAAAAGGAGAGGGTATGACACACCGCGAAGTCGTTGCGTGTTTTCCGCACATAGCCAATTACGCGTACGCGTTTAAATATCTGTTTGAAAACGGGTTCGAGGTAAAGTATATGATACCGCCGCCCATCACCAAAAATACGCTGGAGCTGGGCAGTAAATACAGCCCCGACTACGTCTGCGTACCCTTCAAGTACTGTATGGGCTGTTATCTCGAAGCGCTGGAGCTGGGCGCAAACTGCCTTATGCAGATTTACGGCGGCTGCCGCCTCAACTATTACGGCGAGCTGAACGACTGTATTCTGCACGATATGGGCTACAAATTCGAGTTTTTCGATATGGCGGCGGTCGACTGGCATTCGCCCAAGTCCATTTTCGAAAATTTCAGGATAATCAATCCCGATATGTCGATAGCCAAAATCGTCAAGGCGGCGCCCGTAACGCTGAACATAATAAAGACGCTTGACAAGTTCGAGGACTTTATCCGTCATAACGTCGGCTTTGAGGTCAACGACGGCGAGTTCGACAAGACGTACAAAGATTTTCTGAAAGAGCTTGAAAGTCTGTCGGACGGCAAGCACCTTAAAAAGCTCGCCAAAACGTACTGGAAAAAGCTCAACGCCATAAAGCTGAATAAGCCCGCCAAAACGATAAAGGTGGGGTTTATCGGCGACTATTACACCGTGCAGGAGCCTTTTTCAAACTACTTTATGGAAAAAGAGCTGGCAAAGTTCGGTATGGAAGTCTGCCGTGAAATGAATCTGACCAGTACGCTCATAAACAAGGAGCACAGAAAATCGCAGAAGAAGGCGAAGAAATACGCAAAGTACAATCTGGGCGCGACGGCAAACTGTACGGTTGCCGAGGCTATCGAATTTGCAAAGGCGGGTTGCGCGGGCATTATTCAGGTTAAGTCGTTCGGCTGTACTCCCGAAATCGACGCGATGCCCATTCTGCAAAACATCGGGAGAGATTTCAATATACCCATTCTGCATTTCAGCTTCGATTCGCAGACGAGCGAGACGGGCATCAAGACGAGGCTGGAAGCGTTTTACGATATGGTTGAAGCAAGGAGCGGCAAGGACAAATGAAAGGTTATTTAGGTATAGATATAGGTTCGATTTCCACCAAGGGCGTGGTTATCGACAGTGAAAACAACATTCTGGCAAAGGAATATCTGTGGACGGAGGGCGACCCCACGGGCGCGGTGAAAAGACTGTTAAAGGCGCTCGAAAGTCAGCTTAAAGGCGTCGACGTCAACGTGGTTGCCGTAGGAACGACGGGCAGTGCAAGAAAGCTTATCGGCGTTATGACGGGCGCGGTCGTGGTCAAAAACGAAATCACCGCGCACGCAATCGGCACGACTACGATACACCCCGACGTAAACACCATCTTCGAAATCGGCGGTCAGGACAGTAAGATAATTATTATCGAAAACGGATTTGTAGTGGACTACGCAATGAACACGCTGTGCGCGGCGGGTACCGGCTCGTTCTTATCCAGCCAGGCGCACAGACTGGGCGTGTCGGTGGAGGACTTCGGCGAGATTGCGCTGACCTCGAAAAAGCCGACCAATATCGCCGCGCGCTGCACGGTATTTGCCGAAAGCGACCTCGTGCACAAGGCGCAGATAGGTCACAAGAAAGAGGACATTATAGCCGGACTTTGCAAGGCGGTCGTCACCAACTACCTCAACAATATAGGCAAGGGCAAGAAGATAAACGCGCCTATCGTCTTTCAGGGCGGCGTAAGTAAAAACGTGGGCGTTAAAAAGGCGTTCGAGGAGCAGGTCGGACACGAGGTGATAGTCGACGAAAACGGACACCTAATGGGCGCTTTCGGCGTAGCCGTGCTTGCAAAAAGGAGCGGAAAGGAGAGGGCGTTCTCCTTTAACGTTGCGGACATAGAGTTTAGAACGCGCGGCTTCGAGTGCGGCAAATGCGCCAACCACTGCGAAATCATCTGCGTGTACAAAGAGGACGAACTAATCGATTCGTGGGGCAACAAGTGCGACAACGGCGCGGTCAGAACGGCAAGATAGACAAGTGAAAATCCACCCGATGTGCGGGTGGATTTTCACTTAAACTGTTTAAATAACTGTTGTACTTTTGATTTTAGTGTGTTATAATTGATATGCTATCTTATCAGAGGCTTGACTTATGAGAAAAATACTTGTTGCATTTTTGGCCGTCGTTTTAACAGTTTGCTGTGCCGTCGGGCTTGTCGCGTGCAATCCGGACGGTAACGGAGTCGTCGACGTTACGGGAATTACGCTCGACGAAACCGAAATCACGCTCACCGAAGGCGAATATTATAATCTGACAGCTACAATCACGCCGTCGTATGCCAACGACCACTCAATGGAGTGGACGTCGTCGGATAACGAAGTTGCAACTGTGGATAACGGCTACGTTTCTGCGAAAGCGGAGGGCGAGGCGACCATAACGGTAACGACGGGTAACGGCAAGACGGCGACGTGTACCGTGACCGTCAAGCCGAAAGAACCCGAGCTTCCCGTCAAGTACACCGTTACGTTCTATGCGTTCGGAGGCGAGTTCGAGGACGGCGCCCTCACTTACGACGTCGAGGTCGAAGAAGGCGCAAAGATCGAGAGCGTGGAAGTTACGAGGGGTACCGAGTACGAGTTTACGGCTTGGTATAAAGACGAATACCATACGATGGAATGGGACTTGGAAAACGATACCGTATACGAAGATACCGAGCTGTATGCGGGTTGGAGATATCTGAATAAATATCAGTCGGTTATAGACGCGCTTGCAGACAGAACGAAAACCGAATTGCAGGACGATAGCGCAGAGGTTGAAATTCTGATGATATACACGGATAGCGACGGCTATCTGTGCTTTGCGGAAAAGGACGGTACGGGCGCATACACATATAAGACGGGCTTATGCGGCTACGATACGGTTAAGGGTAACGCCGAATTGATTGCGGCAATTCCGACCACGACTTTAACTCAGCTTAAAAACTACAAAGATATTTATACGTCGGATAACGACGCCCTTCTTGCGGACGGTATGGCGTACAGATATTCGGGCGCGGACAACGTGAACGAGGCAATAATTTACAGCTGCGTTTCCGCAATGGAATTAGATACGGAGGAACATTATACAACCAACGGCCCCTGGTACAGCTGCAAAGTAAGAGCGATTTTGGCAGCCGATGAAGGTATAATATATGATTGCAGTTTTACGGTCGTTGCGGGAGTTGAATACATTAACGCGGTTGCAAACGGTACGGTTCTGAGTGAAGAATTCGATATGGTCAAGACCGAATTAGGCGAAGTTGCAAACGACTTCTACGCCGAGCGCATTAAAGAGTTGAATAGTAACGTAATCACAGACACGGAAAATATCGGGTAAAATAATGCAATACATTTTATATTTTGATTATGCCGGAATATGCGTAATAGCTGCCGTAATGTTCAGCTTTTTTTACAGGCAGACTATAAAAACGCGCTCGTCGCAGTTTTTTATAGCCTTTATGCTGGTTGCGCTTATTACCGTAATATTCGATATAATCGGTACGATAGCGCTCAAATACGTGCACGATATGCCGCTTTGGCTCTGCTATATTCCTCAGATGCTGTATCTCGGCGCGCTGGTTGCAAACCCCGTAATTTATCTTATGTACATAATTTCGGTCGTAAGGGATAAAAAAACCATATACAAGTGGGAATACCCGATAATCTTTACGCCGTTCGCTTTGCAAATTCTATTCGTGCTTATTTCTCCCTTCATAAAGGGAACGGGTATTTTCTGGTTCAACGAAAACAGAGAATATCTGCACGGACCGTTGCTGTACGTGCAGTACGCAATCACTTTCTCGTATATTTTGGGTTCGCTCGTTCTTGTTATCGTAAAAAGAAAGGCGTTCACGCAGATACAGGAAATAACCATTTATCTGTACATTGCAATAAATATTATCTGCGTGGTTTTACAGATGGTTGTACCCGAGCTTCTCATTCAGCAGTTCGGCATAATAATCGCCGTTATGCTCATTTATATGTCAATGCAGAACCCCGAGGACTACATCGACAAAAAGCAGGGAGCGTTTAACGCGCTTGCCTTCGACGCGGTTTTCAACAACAACGTCGTAAGGGGTAAAAAGATCGGCGTGCTGGGTGTGCGGATTAACGGACTGCGCTACATCGGCGATACGCTGGGCGAAGAGAGCGAAAACGAAATTTTACGGGAAATAGTACAGTATTTAATACGCGAGGCGGGCAAGAAGCGTGTTTTCGTACTATCTCAAACCAAGTACGCAATAATTCTGAACGAGGGCGAGGACAGCAAAACGATAACGGATAAAATCTACGGCCGTTTTTCGCAACCGTTCGTATCCAACGGCGCTGAAATTTCGCTTGCCGTCAGCACCTGTCTTATAAGGTGCCCCGACGTTGCGGCGCAGACCAAGGACGCGTACAGCATAATGGACTACTGCCTCGACGAAAAGCACGCAACCGAACACAACGAAACGGTAGTGGCGCAAAAGGAAATTTTAGAGAAGGGACAGCGCGAAACGCTCATATTGCAGGCAATGCGGCAGGCGCTTAAAGAAAACGGCTTCGAGATATTCTATCAGCCCATCTATTCGGTAAGCAAGAAAAAGCTAACTTCCGCAGAGGCGCTCGTGAGGCTCAAAGATACGGGATTGGGGCTGGGCTTCGTCAGTCCCGACGAATTTATTCCGCTCGCCGAAAAGAACGGCTTGATTCTGGATATAGGCGAATTCGTGTTCCGCGACGTCTGTCGGTTCATAAGCGAAAGAAAGCTCGGCGATATGGGCATAGAGAATATCCACGTCAATCTTTCGGTCGTGCAGTGTATGCAGGAGAGTCTGCACGAGGTGCTGACGGGAATAATGGAGGAATACGGACTCGATTACAGCAGAATTCACCTTGAAATGACAGAAAGTGCGGCGGTTGCGTCTGAAGAGACGCTTAAAAGCAATATGCACAAGCTGATTGAAAAGGGAATTTGTTTTGCGCTTGACGATTACGGCACGGGCTTTTCGAATATGGTCACGATGATGAAATATCCGTTCAAGCTTATCAAGCTGGACAAATCGATGGTCTGGGCGGCGTCGGACGGCGAAAAGCAGATGAGCCTTTTAAAGCACACTATGAATATGATAAAGGATATGAATATGGATATAGTGGCGGAGGGAGTCGAAACGGCGGCGCAGGCGAATATGCTTGCAAAGATGGGTTGCGATTACTTCCAGGGTTATTATTATTCCCGCCCCGTCAACTGTGAAAACTTTATCAAAACCGTGCGCGAACATAACGGAGTATAAAACAAATAGAAAAAAGAGCAGACTGTTGTCTGCTCTTTTTTATTTTGGTGACCCTGCCGGGAATCGAACCCGGGATTGAGCCTTGAGAGGGCTCCGTCTTAACCGCTTGACCACAAGGCCGTTTTCTCAATTGCTTAGTGATTATAACATATATACTTCGCCTTGGCAAGCAAAAACCGCCGCTTAAAAAAATTTAATATCATATTTTTATTCGGTTCAATACAGCGAACCTCTTATTTCATCTTGAATAATATAATGCACTTAGTTCAATACATTAAACCAAGGGTAAAAAGATGAAATTAACTGAAGCCACGTCGAAAAGAATAAAACAGCTACTTGATATGGGCGGTCTTATACCTAACTATCTGCATACGGTAGGAGGTTTGCCTAAATCGACCATTTCGACTATAATGAATGAAAAGGTCAAAACAATTAAGCTGGATACTCTTTATCAGATATGTGCAACGCTCGGCGTCTCACTTAAAGAGTTTTTTGACGACCCGATATTCGACGAAGTATCAGATTAAACGCAAATGAATATTTTTAAAGGAATTCTTGACGCGTTTTTCCCGCCCAACTTCACGTGCGATATCTGCGGTATAGAAATTTTCAACGGCGATAATCTGTGTGAAAAGTGCAGGGATACGGTTACCGTCAACAACGATATGACTTGTCTTGTGTGCGGAAGAAAAACTCCGTCGTCGCGGCTGTGTCTGGAATGTAAAGCTCAGCCGCCGCTGTATGACAGAGCCGTTTCGCCATACGTTTATAGCGGGGGTGTGCAAAAGCTCATTCTCAAATTCAAGGGCGGTCAGGGATATTTGAAAGACTATTTTGCGCGCGCAATGTACGCCAAATGCGGTCGCTTCAAGGACGCGGAAGCCGTTTGTTTCGTGCCGATGACAAGCGCCGCCGAGCACAACAGGGGCTTTAATCAGTCGGAATTGCTCGCCGCAGAGCTTGCAAAGATGCTTAAACTTCCGCTCCTGAAAGACGCGCTGACCAAAGTGAAAAACTCGTCGTCGCAGAAGAGCCTTACGAAAAAGGAGAGGGAGGAAAACCTTAAATCGTGCTTCAAAGCCGAAGGGGAGGCGGTGAACGGCAAAACGCTCATACTCGTGGACGACGTTCTGACTACGGGCGCAACTGCGGACGCGGTGACAAGAGAGCTGAAAAAGCGGGGTGCGAAAAAGGTATATCTGGTTACCGCCGCATCGGTCGAGTACGAAAAGGATATAAAATCAATGTAAAACTCACTTGCGTTTATTGTCGGAATATGATATAGTTTTGATATGAAAGTTATACAGAGAAAATTTATCGACTGGAAAAAGACGGGCAGAAATTTGCAGCTTTTGCGTGAAGACAATATCGAGCTGAGGCGCCAGGTATGCGGCGCGCTCAAACACGACAAGGGCGATTGCAGCGGCGAGTGCGCCGAGTGCAGGTATGAAATGGACAATCATATCAGCCGCAAGGAGCTTGCCGACGTGTTCGGCGTTTCGGAGAGCGTAATTTTCAACTGGGAAAACGGAAGAACGGTAGTGGACTATGAAAATCTGCTGTTCTATTCGCAAATCACGAAAATTCCGCTGGACGGGATAGTGGTATTTATAAAGTAGTGCACAATTAAAAAGCAAGGCAAAACGCCTTGCTTTTTTTAGTTGAAAAGCAATAAGAAGTTAGCCGTCGTAGCGGTCGAGGTTGGCTCGGATTGCTTCGATAAGGCGTTTTTCCGACGCAACTTTGGCATCCCTTGCAACCTTGGTGCAAACTGACGTGCTGTACAGCTTTGAAAGGTCTTCCACGAGATTTTTAAGGTGGACGGTGTCGAGAATGTTAATCGAGCCGCAAAGCTCTTCTGCCGTAGAATTCGTCGTTACAGGCGCGTCGGTGATAGTGTAGTCTTGTTCCATAGAAAAACTCCTATAATATATTATTTCGCCTCTTAACACGGTATGTATTTCGGGGCGTTTGGTACAAGGGCGTAATATATTATATGTTTAACGCACCTTAAAATGCATATATCAATTTCAGTAATTTCATTGCATTGCGCTCCCTATTAAGATATAATTATGATATGAAAATCGGAATAATTACCGACGTTCACAGTAACGTCGTAGCGCTGGACAAAATTGTTCGGAAGTTTAACGAAGAAAAGTGCGATAAGGTTATTTGTTGCGGGGATATTATAGGCATCGGACCTTATCCCGAACAAACGGTGCAATATATAATGTCGCTTGCCAATCTGATTTGCGTGCGCGGAAATCACGACCATTACCAGTTCAGAGGGTTACCCGATAAAATAACTGAAAGCGAGAAATTGCATCACTTATGGACTAAGTCTTGTCTGTCCGCAGGCTCGATAGACTTTTTAAAAGGATTGCCTTTAAAGGCTGATTTAACCGTTGACGGGCGCAAGATATCGGTTTTGCACTATGCCGTCGACAGCGAAAACAGATACGGATATATTAAAGATCCGACAAAAAATGATTTGGATAAATTGTTTTCGGAAGAGGAAGGGGAGATAGTCTGCTACGGGCACGACCATAAAAGACTGATTTGTAAGTCCGACAAAAGGTGGTACGTGAATGCCGGTTCTTGCGGTTGTCCCGAGGAAGAAAAGAACGTTGCAAGAGGCGCAATACTTAAAGTTGATGAGGAAAAAGTCAGTGTGGATTGCATTGACGAGCCGTATGACGTAAACGCGATAATAACGGATATAAAGCGTTTAAACTATCCTGATGCAGAGTTAATCCTCAGATATTTTTACGGTGTAAATTAAAAAATAATTGCATTGGGTTTAATAAAGGAGCAACAATGAAAATTTTAGTTACGGGCGGAACAGTTTTTGTCAGCAAATTCATAGCAGAATATTTTGCCGCACACGGAACCGACGAAGTCTACGTTCTCAACCGCAATACCAAGCCTCAATTACCTAATGTTCATCTCATACAATGTGACCGCAAAGAAATAAACGGAAGGCTTAAAGGCATCCATTTCGACACCGTTATCGACGTGACCGCTTATAACGCCGAAGATATAAATGTATTGCTCGACAACCTTGAAAGCTTTGATAATTATTTTATGATAAGTTCAAGCGCAGTCTATCCTGAAACGCTTAACTTACCGTTTAAAGAATCAGATATTCGCGGCAAAAACAAGTTCTGGGGCGATTATGGCACAAATAAAATAGCCGCCGAGAACGCTCTTTTAAATAGAGTTCCCGACGCCTACATTTTAAGACCTCCGTATTTATACGGCGAATATAACAATGTCTATCGCGAAGCGTTTGTTTTCGACTGCGCCGAAAGAAATTTGCCGTTCTATTTGCCGAAAGACGGCTCTATGCCGTTGCAGTTTTTCCACGTTGAAGATTTATGCAGGTTTATAGAAACGCTACTTGATTTTCAGCCGACCCGAAAAATTTTTAACGTCGGAAACGAAGCGATTACAGTCAAAGAGTGGGTGGAGCTTTGCTACAATGCAGTCGGCAAAACACCGACTTTTATAAACGTATCGGGTGAGATTGAGCAACGCAATTACTTTCCGTTCTATGATTACGGATACGTGCTTGGCACAGCCGCACAAAATGAAATTGCGCCAGACTTAATACCGTTGTCTGTCGGATTAGAGCGCGCCTATGATTGGTATAAAGACAACAAAAGCGCAGTCAGGTCAAAAAATTATTTTGACTTTATCGAAAGCAATTTAAAATAAAAAATTATTCCAGATATAAAAATTCTTTATTACGGCTTTTTGCATATTCGATTTCTTCCGCAACCGATTTACCGATATATCCGCCCACGTTAACAACGAATACGGCGTCGGATATATCGATTTTTTTATAATGCGCCCTTACGACGTTTTGCAGTTCGCTATCGCTTAGTATCTTCCCGTCGCAGTTATAAACGGGCTGAATAACGCAATAGCCTTTATCCGTTTCAAGCTCGGTTGCAATTCTCATAATCTCGGTTGAAAACCGCATACTTCCGCAAATCGTGATAACTTTTACACTCATTATATTTCCACCAATCTGTTGCCTTTAAAGCAATAAATATTCTCTTTTTTGAAACCGTACTTCGACCCGCTAACAGCAATATGCGGTTCAAACGTAAAACAATTTACACTACCCAAAGGTGCGTCGTTGCCTTTCTCTATATAAATTCTGTCGTCTTTATTAGTTACAATCGAATGTCCCAAGTTACCTAAAAAATCTAAATTTATAAAGCCGTTATCCGTAATAAACCCGTTCATATGTAAATACAATTTCTCGAAAGTCGTTTCGGGAGTGGCAAACGCCAGCAACTCACTATGCAATTTATCTTCCATAAGCAAGCCGTTTTTCCAGTCTGGGTTGCTTATTTCATTTAAATCGTTTACGACGACGCCGTTTTCAATAATAATCGTCCTTGCGTAGTCACCCCAAATATTACCGACCTGCGGGCTTAAATCGACGGTTATTATATCGTTTTCTTTGATTGTTTTGTTCGCGGTTTTATAG